>NZ_DJOA01000046.1:43542-68446 GCF_002437085.1 Candidatus Avelusimicrobium stercoris
CCGCCACAGTTGTTCCACCACCTGCATAACGGAAAACAGGTTAGATGGCGTTACGATAGCCACTTTTTTAGATTTGGCATACGCGTTTAAGTCTTTATCCGCCTTTAATGCCGCAAAGTAGGCATATTCAATCGGGATAAACATAAAAACAAACTCCAAGCCGTTTTTGATGAGTTTGGCCTGATAATCTTTGGCGGAAAGTTCGTCAATATGTTTGCGGATGGCAGAGAGGTGCTGTTTCAAAAATTGCGCGCGGTCTGCTTCGTTCGTGGCGTTGCTCCAATCTACATAACTGTTGATAGACATTTTGGAGTCAATAATAATATGTCTGTCCCCAGGTAAATGGACGATAAAGTCTGGCAGTTGGCGCTCGTTATTTTCGCCCTTAAAGCATACCTGCTTGTCGTATTCTCTCCCCTCTTGGAAACCTGCGGATGTCAGCACTTCTTCCAAGGTCAGTTCGCCCCAACAACCTTGTGTTTTGGGCGCTTTTAATGCATTGGTTAAGTTCTCGGCTTCCTTGGACAAGGTTTCGTTCATTTCCAATGTTTTGGAAAGCGCATTTTTTAATTCTTCGTGGCGGGAAATACTGCTATCCTTAAATTGGTTTAAGGTGCCGTTAAAGCGGTTCATCGTTTCCGTCAGCGGAGTAAGCAGCCCGGCGTTTTGGGTTTGCAGTTCGCTGCGGGATTTAGAAAGTGCTTCCTCTGCCTGTTTTTTTAACGCGCCGACAGATTCTGCCGCCATACGGCTAAATTCGCTTTGGGATTTTTCTTGCAAGGCGCTAAACTTTTTTTCTTGCTCGCTCATCAGTTGGCGCAGATTCTTTTCTTGCTCCGCCTGTGCTTTTTCCAAGGCCTCTTTTTGTTCCCGCACTTTAATTTGTTCCTGTTCGGCTGTTTTTAACTTGGCGTTGGCGTCTTCCAACTTTTGGGTTAAGTCGTCCAACTTGTTTTTTTGTTCCTCGTTGGTGCGCGCTAATTCGTCGGCCCGCCCCGCCGCTTTTTGGCTTTGGGCCAGTTCGTTTTGGGCGGAGCGTAATTGTTCCGCCGTACTTTTTAAGGAGTTTTCCAACTCCTCGTATTTGCTTGCTTTAAAGAGGACGGCTTCATCCGTTTTCGGCTTTTTGAGTAGCCACGCTACTAACGCCCCCACACCTGCACCAAGCATTGCAATTAATGCTATTGTTTCCATATGTTTCTCCTAATACATTTGTTTGCGATTTATATTAATGGTTTGAGTTCAGGGAAAAGAGGCTTTTTGAGCATAAAAAAGCGGCGTATTACCCTGAGCTATTCCACTAACCCGTAGTAATAGGCGCCGCTACCTGTCCCCTTGCGGAAACAGGCAAATCAAACGACTATCTTGGAGTGGAATATGCCTCACAACGTGTTTTTACACCCGTTGCCCGGCTATGCGCAGGCCGGACCTGCGCTTCCTTGATAATCTCAATTATCTCTTACTAATATAGAATTTTTGGAGGTTTTTGTCTAGCAACTTTATAAAAACGACATTAAAACGGCAAAAATGCTATAATATTCATATGTCAAAGGAAATCGTCAGCAAAACAAAACGTATGTCCGATATTTTGGCACTTTTGGAACAAGGTCCTGTTACGATGCCTGGTTTGGTGGAAAAATTAGGGGTATCAAAACGCACCTTGCAGCGGGATTTGCGCCTGATGCAAGAGTCCGGTGTACCGCTTATATCCCCCAAACAAAGTGTTTATGCGTTTGTGAACGGATTTTCCTGTAAACAAATTAAGGTTTCTCCTATGCGTGCCGCGTTGCAAGTAACCGCGTTTGAAGTGGCCCAGCAATGCGGGGTAGATTTCCGCACCACCACGCAAGAGGTTGCTTCTCTATTTGTCCCTACTTCATTTGGAAGTTGTACCTTTGCCACCTCGGAAGAATTTGCTCCGTCTTTTGGACTAACGAGCAAAACAGCGTATAATGCGTGCGAAAAGCACCAATTCTTGCGCATTACCCTGCCCAAAAAGCGCAGTTTAACCATTCGCCCCTACCAGTTATGGCAGATTTTAGGCCGCTGGTATGTGGTGAGTATGAACGCTTCGGGTGAAATAAGCCGCTATGCGTTGGACGAAATCAGCGCGTGCGAACAGTTATTTAACCCCGGCTCCTATGTGCCTGACGAGTTTACGCCTATTCCTTTTGCTCTTTGGCCTATCTGGAAAATGGCTCACACCTGGCTGAACCAAGATATACAAAAGCAGGTGTTATTGGCCAAAAAACAAGCCAATGACGTATTAATGTCGCAAAAGCAAAAAATGGAGCAATCCCCGGCAACCGCGGCCCCGGCTCCGTCGGAGCAGGCGGAAAAAACAACACCGCAAACGGTGTCTAATTTACCGCAAAATGAGCCCTCGGTGCCGCAAAATCCGGCTGAAAGCGAGCCTCAAAACCACGATTTATCTGCCAAAAAACCTGTTTTACCCCAAAAAACTCAAATAAATTCATAAAAACGACATTATTGTAGCGTAAATAAATCGGTCCTTGACAGGGGCGGTTTTAAATGCTATAATATATTTATAAGAGGGATAGAAAACGGCTTTTTAATGTCGTTTTTATAAAATTAACCTTATTTTTGTTTTGGTCCGGGTTTGTACCTGTTGGCGCGAACGCAACGGCAATCCCACCGCTAAATTTCCCGCATTGTTTAGAAAGGTTAATGGCTGGGTTGTTGTTAAAAATCACAGTCGGGATGTTTTGTTCCCTAAAAATGGATTTTAGCGACACATAAAAGACGTTATTTGAAAATTATAAAGAGAGGTGCAATATGAACCAAAAAAGACGGAGTCTTATTTATAATCATTATGCGTACCAAGCGGTGTACCCGCGGACGGAGAATCACTCCTCTTCTCTTTATAACAGATTTGAACCGTTGAGTGATGACCGCGGAAATTTTTATTAACTATTCCACTAACCTGTAGTAGTGGGGGCCGCCTGTCAATCCTACAGGCAGGCGGCTTGACGCAAGGAGAGGCTTTATAGGAAACAAAAGATAAGTAACGCATCCATTTAGAGTGTACGAGGGACAAGCCCTAGGACTACACAGCAACCTGCTAAGGTAAGGTGCTAATGCTTGAACGATGGGGACTAGAACGATTTGTTTATAATATAGAACCCATTGGAGACGATGGGTTCTTTTTTTACCACCGATCTCATCAGAAACGAATCGGGAGTTTTTATGAAAAAAGTATATGTATCAAGAAAGGCCTATATGGCTGCGTGGGCCAAATACAAATCGGTGGTGGATACGCACCAACCTTGCACTTACGGACATGATGAAAATTTAATTTACGGTTATTAAGGGGAAACTATGGAAAAGAAACAGAAAAAAATAAACAAATATACCTCCCGTTCCCAAATGGTGGAAGATATTATTACTTGGAACGATTTTTACGGCCCTGCCACCAAAGAGGCCGCGTATAAGGAGCGGTTTGCCAAAATACACGCCCGCCTGTTGCACTCGGACGGCGCAAAATTCCCCTTGGTGCAGTTTATCCAAAAGCATAAATTATCCGCGGTGGAAGTGTTTTTGCTGTTGCGGGTATCGGCACTGGATACCTTGCGGCTCGTGTCTGTCCCGCTCTATAAAATTACGACTCTTTTGCAAGATGCGCAAATTATCGGCACGCGCACGGAAACTATGCGTATTTTATTGGACCGCGACAGTGCCCTATTTACCGAAAGGATATTTGGAGTGGTAGGAGGGACCATAGATTTAAAATATAATTTCCTGTCTGTCCCGGCAAAAGCCCGCAAACTGCCCATTAAAAAGCGGATATTTAGCCCGCTTCGCGTGTTAAAAGAATTAAACAAATATGTTATTGGGCAAGAGGAGGCTAAAAAGCAACTTACCGAAACCATTCTCGACGACACGAGAAAAGACGTTGCGATGCAAGTCCGCAGTATGGAGCAGGAGGCTAAGGACGAGGCCGATAAAAAGGCTAAGGATATCATAAGCCTTGCGATTCAGAAGTGCTGTACAGACCACGCTTCCGAAATTACCGTTTCCGTAGTTCCTCTTNNGTTTGAACATCTGTCCAAATGTGCGCGGGCCAAAAAGGGCGAAACATTTACCAAAAGCAACATTTTTATCAGCGGGCCGACGGGGTGTGGCAAAACGTATCTGTGCCAATGTTTAGCCAAAATACTCAACATTCCGTTTATCCACGCGGACGCCAGCCAATACACGCAAACCGGATATTCGGGGTTAAATGTAAGCGATATCCTCACTCCGTTGTTATCCCAATGCAAAGAAAAGGGGAAACTGCCGGTTGCTATTGTGTTTGTGGACGAAATAGACAAACTCCGCGCCAATACGGAGCGCTGGGGGGTATCAAGCACCAATGTTCAAATGGAACTTTTGCGGATATTGGAAGCCAAAACGGTGTTTTTGGAACAGCGGAGTTTGGGACGAACAACCGTAGAGGTAGATATTAGCCAAGTGCTGTTTGTGATGGGTGGGGCGTTTGAAAACCTGTTGGTGCGCCACGACGCTGGTAAAGATATAGGTTTTACAAAAGCGCCTGCTGTGTATGGCAAAACGCTGACGGTGGATGATTATATACAAGCGGGCATGGTACCGGAGTTAATGGGGCGGTTTACCTATTTGGTGCAGTTAAGCGGTCTGGAAAAAGACGAACTGCGCCGTATTTTGCTCAACCCTTACCACGGGCCTTTCCAGCAATACAAAGACTTACTCAAAAGCCAACAGGACCTACTGCCGGAGTTGGTGGAGCAGTTGGTAAATACGGCTTATGAACGCCGCTTGGGAGCACGCGGTCTGCAACAGCAGGTGGGGCGATTATTTCAAGAGCAGTTTTTACAGCAGAGCGTGCAAATTGAACTATAAGAGGAGCAAGGCTTATGGAAGAAGAAAAAACAAATAATCCGGCGCAAAATAATAGTGCCGGACCAGACAAAAAGAAAGAACCCGCCAAAGGATTAACCGATAAGGAGATACAGGATATTATAGAGGAGCGGGCAAATTTCTTACAAACAGGAGAAATCCCCAGGGTGGATTTGCATACGGGAAGGAATTTATTTGCCAGTGGGTTGGCTGCTCTTGTCGGGGCTGGTGGTTTTGTCCCTCTTTTGGTGGTATGGTATTTTAATAATACTTTTCTTGGCGCAAATAGCGTACCACTTTTTAAGTTTTTAAGTATGGATAATAATGGAGATAATATGGGAATATCTATTTTAGTATCACTTGGTATTGTAGGACTGGCGCTGTTTGGGGTGTGCTGTCTTATTGCGCTTATCTTTACGGGGGGTTTGAACGGCCCTGATTTTACCAAGAAGTATGAAGAAGAATGTGAAAAAACAAAAAAATTAGTGTTGGAATTGGGAAAGCACTTGCAAGAAGACATAACACCGGAAATTCAGAAGGCGGAAATAACTATAAATACACTGCATAAAGAAAACACGAAACTTGAAAAGGCCCTCAAAGCCAAAGAGGAAAATTTTGGCAAAAGAATAAAAGAATTGTCTGCCCGCAACAAAGAAAATGAAAAAGTGGCCCTTTCTTTAATGAAAGAAAATGACGATTTGCGGGCGGAACAAAACCTGTTGCGCCGTCAACTGGGCAATGTGCAGGAGGATTGCAAAGCCGCCTTGCGTAAAAAAGAAAACGAGTTGGACGAAATGGCCCATAAAAACAATCTTTTACGGGCAGATTTGGAGCATTTGCGCGCCAAAAATCAGGGAGAATAAAATGTTTTCTTTACAAACACACGAAAAATTTATGCAGTCTATTGCTCCACGCGAAATGGAGCCGGGGTTTTATCAAGTGCATTGGTTTAACCCAAAGCCTATTTCGGGCTTCCCCGGTATGTTTGGTATGATGCACCTGAGTTTAGAGAGCAAAAATAACCAAAAATCCTTTGTGCGTAACGGCCAGGAGCCACTTTCGGGTGGAATGGTTATTTTGCCCATTGGGCGGGAAATTAAACAGGTGGATGAGGTGTTTTCGGCCGTTGGTGCGGCGCCGGGGTATGGTTTTACAGGACGGTATGTGTTCCAAGGAAATACTTTTTATAAAAATTCCCACACGGCGGATTTTGCCCAAGCCACGTTGCCGGAGTTAAAGCGGGTGGCGAGTTCCCTATTAAAAATGCTTCACTTGCCGGCCGTGCTTATCAAGCATTTTGATAGTGGTAATATTTATGTAATGACCCCAGAGTGGAAAGAGGGTGTTGTTTTCCCGCGGGATTATTCCAAGGTGGTGGCGTGGCTGCCGCATACAAGTGTTTTTTTGCCGGGAGTACCAACGGCGGAATTGCGGCGGGATGCACATATTTGGGCTGATTGGCGACTAGAAGAACTTTGGAACTTTTTGCCTAGTCCGCTGACAAGCGATTATTCCCGCTTTGCGGTTGATTTGGAACGCTATACAAACGATAAAAAGGAGCCGATGGCGCAAGCCGGTATGGGCGTTTTGTATAACCGGCTGATTGACGGCACTAGATTTGACCGCAAAATCTTGGGTCCGCAAAAGCGGCTTATGAACTATTATGAAAAACAGCATACGCGCCTGAAAAAAGCCGTTTTACAAGCCGGAGAAGGGGCGCTGCTACTGGATTTGCACAGTTTTTGCCCCGCTCCGCTCCCTTGCGACAGGGATAAATCTATGCCTCGCCCCGATATTTGTTTGGGTTTTAATGACGATTTAACCGCACCGGACTCTTGTAAATTGCGTGCAGTGGAAAATATGCTAAAAAAGTGCGGCTACCGCGTGGCTATGAACAGCCCTTTTGCGGGAGCGATGACCACCCCGGTAAACATCCGCTATACGGCGCTGCTGATAGAAATTAATAAAAAACTGTATCTACCGGAAGCGGAAATCTTTGCACCTAGCACAACTAGGGACAAACTGCCCTTATTACCTAGTGCGCAGACCTTGCGTGAAGCATTGCAAGAAGCGGTAGAAATTTTATTGGAAGGTGCTATATGATACCTAAAATAGATTCCGTAATTTTTGAAGATAACTATCATTTAATTGTTTCTTTCAAAGGCGGTGTAGTGAAAGAGGTAGATGCCCAGACTTTTATAAATGATGAAAGGTTGAAGGATTACTTTAATGAAATTAGAGATAATATAGAGTTATTTAAAAATCCAATATCGGTATCCGAAGAAGGAATTATTTGGACGGATATGGCCGACATTTCAGCCAGAGGATTGTGGATGTGGGGCAAGGGACTCGATGGGAAAACGGCCCTATTAGAAAAAATTGCCTTCCCTAAAATTAAGGAACTACCTTGTGGTCTGACTTTGGTAAACTATTCGGATGAAAAAATCCATCAAAATACGCCCCATTACCATTTATATCACGGGAACGAAGCGGTGGGCGTTATTGCGGCAAACGGGCCCGATGAACGGATTGATAGATGTGAAAATGTGTATTGCTCTGAGTTTAAGGAAGCACGGGAATATGTGGATAGCAATAAGGATTTGCTTACACAAATTTATGAAGCCACAGATGGAAATGCAAAGAAGGAACTTGCTAAACAATTGCCCTAACATAAGGTCAAATATTAGGCCATATGCGTAAAGTTTCTTCTGCGGAGATATGGTAAATTGCACACTATATCTCCGTATTTTATGGAGAAAATTGGAACGTTTGGACGCTTTAGTAAGCCAATATAAGCATACTATTTATTATCCTTATGGTCTCTTTGTGTTTGTATTTATAAAAGTGGATAAATTGCAACCGGAATACCTGTTTGTGGAAATTCTCCAAAATTTCCCCCGCAAATTTTTAGAGCATGTATTATGTAAAAATCCCAGAAAAATTTTTGCCCCAAGCCTCTTTTTGTAAATCAAAAAAATATTTTTGTGATGTTATAAACTACTGGTGGCATAAGAGCGCCTACAACCTTTTTTTGACCGGCGAAAGCAAGCGGCTGGGGCTGCCGTTAAAGTTATCAATAAGGGCTAAATTTTTATTTTCCCAAGGACAATAAACTGTACCAGAGAGAAAATATTAGTATTGCCCCAAAACAGCGAACAAAAACCTCTTGTCATTGCCAAAATATTGCCAAAAAAACTACAAAAAACCGCAAAAATGCACAAAAAATGACCCTTTTGGATTACTAACCGGGAAAGCAATAAAATCAGTATAAAATAAGAAATCCTCGTCGCAAAACGAGGATTCTAAATGGTGCCCAGTATAGGGATTGAACCTATGACCTTTCCCATGTCAAGGGAACGCGCTACCGCTGCGCCAACTGGGCAAAAATCTGTTTGACTACTTATTTATTATACAAAATAACCCGCCCTAAATAAAGAAAATCCTTCTTTCTACGTCGGAAAATTCTTAAATGCCAAATCTAAAATGCCCCTATTCAAAACATCTAGTGTACGGATTTTAATTTTGATAGAGTTTGATAATTTGGGGGCGTTTTGGGTGGCGTTTGGACACTTTTTGGACACCTGTTTTACCTATACAAATGGCCCCACGAAGCGCCCCAAAAGCAGTTTTAACGCGTTTTATATGAGTTTTGTTTGTACTTATAAGATATGTTTAGTAAAATAAATGTGTTAGTTAGATTTTAGAGGTATTAATAACACTGATAATATAGAACAGTATTAGTTGTAAAACAATTTATTAAAGATTATTGTCGGGTGCGTAATGGAAGATTACGCATGGGAGAAACGGAAACGCTTTTCCTATAGAGAGTCCGAGAATAATCGTTTGCTTCGCACCCGCCCTCGTAAGGGGGCGGGTGGGCGACGATATTCAAGGTCACTCTCTATGCTTTGAAATCGTCGCCTTTTTTTATGGGCAAAAAACCATTTAATTCTAATAAACAAGGAGGTGAGAAGGACAAATATGTGTAAAAATAATTGCAAATGCGGACACGAAGTGTCCGGCCAGAGAAAGGACATTGTTCTGGGAGAGAACGGCTCTGTTAGTTCTGACAATACGAGAGAGTGCGAACTCTTACAACAACCGAACAGTGCGGCAAGACCGGCCATAGAACAAACAGCCAAAAACAAAGGGGCTCAAGTTCGCGCTGAGGAAACCCGCTGTCCGTATTATAGCAGCGGAATCAGTCAACAAGACTGTCCATATTTTAAATAAAAGTAAGGAGAAAAAGTAAAATGGCATCTTATAAATGTGAACATTGTGGTTATTGTGTATGTATTGGTACAAGTACGCCAGATGATATTCATTATTGTCCCCGGTGCAAAAAAGCGATGCTTCTAACTGCGCGCTAAAAAACTAAGAAAAGGGGCCCCGGGTTTATGGGGCCCCCAAATAGCATTTAAAAATGGGGATTATTATTTTATTGGTGGTTTTGGCAGGCGGGCTAGTGCTTTTGCTGTTTGTTATGGCGGTTCTTGTTAGTTTGGCACAAAAGGCACAACAGCAAAGGTTGGATGTGCTTTCCAACCGGGGCCGTAAATTTCCCCCAAGCAGATACACCCTTTATAATGGGCGGTATTCCACCCCGGTGGGCAGTTCTTATACGCCCCAACGGTTAGGGGCGGAATTTAACTGGGAAAGGGGTAGTATTGTAAATGCCGGCTTTAACAAAGATTGTATGGTAGCAGATGTAAAAACTGTTCCTGTGTTGCATTATTATCTTTACACCGTTCGGGGGCGCGAAATTACCTTCTTTCCGCACAAAGGTGTACGCTCCGGCTGGGTGGATGAGTATTAAAGGGAGGATCGTATGATAGCATTCTTTATTGTAGTAGGACTTGCGGTTATCAGTTTTGGTGGTTTGTTCTTTTTGGCCTGGTTAAGTGGGGAATTTAGCGGGCCAACAATGGGGGGCAGATTTGCCGCCAGAACTTCCAGAGAAATTGAGCAGTTGATTTTTGGATATATCACTGCTGCTATTATTGGTATTGCTTCATTCTTTATATTGCCTTTCTTGGCGGGTATTGGTATCGGTATGGCTGGTAAATACTAAGGGGAGGGTATGAGAAAAGTTACTAGAAAAACATTGGATATTTTATATGCCTTGGCTGGATTTGTAAAAATTGGGAGTTGGAACGGTAGAAATATGACCCCTAACGAACCTGTGGTGGTGTGTTCCCATAGTATGGTTGCGTTGTGCTTCCCAGATGGATATTTAATTCTAACGGAGAGTATAGATGATGCCCGTACGATGTGTGCTGATTTGGGGCTAAGGCAAGAGCCTTATTGGTGGTCTTTGGTTAAAACGTATGAAAGCAAGGCCCAGGCTGAAAAATGCGTGGCTGAGGTGCTGCGCTTTTTGGGCCCGTGCGGGCGGCCCTTGGTGCATTTGGCCCAAAATTCAAAAGGGCAATGGCAAGTAACGTATGACGGGTTTATCTCGTCTTTGTAAATAAAATATGAATTATTATAAAATACTTGGTGTTTCGGAAAATGCCAATTTAGAAGAAATAAAAAAGGCTTTTAGACAAAAAGCGATGCAGTGCCACCCAGATAGATTTTCCGACCCAAAGGAAAAAATACAGAAAACCAAAGAGTTTCAAACAATTAATGAAGCCTATACACTGCTTTCTAAATATTCCGAACGGAAAAAGTACGACGCCGACTTGGAAAGACAAGAAGCGGAAGAACAGGACCGCTGGAAAAGAGAGCGCCAGGAAAAGGAAGCGCGCGAGCGCCGAGAGCGGGAGGAAGAAGCCCAAAATCAAGGGATTTTTTCCGGATTTGAATTTAATGGCTTTTGGTTTGAAACAATTGAGTATAGATATAGATATGAGTCGGCTTCTATTGGGGAGATAAAACGGGGAAATGCTTTCACTCCGCCCGAGGATGATGCGCGAATAAAGAGAGTTTTGAAGCCGTTTGGAGAAGGTGGTTCTTTTTTTGATGCCACGAGTCCTATCGGTGGAGCAAGTATGATCGTTCGCTTTACCAACAAGGGTAATTTTAGCGGAGAATTATTGTTTACAAAAAATGGGGCCTATAACTATTCTTGGAAGGGAACATTCCAAATGAGAGGATTTACAGGCTGCGCTGCTCGCTCTATGGAAGAGGATTTCAAATCGGCGACGAATAACGCCTACAATGCCGCTATGGATTGGGCGAGCGAAATTGTCCAAAACGGGCACCCAATGCAAGAAGAGCCCGAGGATGACGAATGGGACGAGGAAGAACCTGAATCGTATGACGAGGAAGTCCCCGCGACGAATTCTTATGACGATGAGGAAGATATTGAAAACGAAAAAAAGTACCCCGAAGCAGAGGCTTTGGAAGGGATTTTGGGCATAGGGTATTGCACCGTTCCGTCCTTATTTTTTTCTGTGGTTAGTTTTTGTGGAGGGCTAACAATGTTAGGGGCGATTTTTTTACTCCTTGCTATCCTTGGGGGCGGATTTGGGTTTTTAATAGGTCAATTTAATGGCAATTTTGATTACTTCAAAAAAACAAAGCCGAAACCTGCACCCGCTAAGCCAAAACCGGCACCCGCCAAACCACAAACGGCTAACAAATCTTCTGCTACCGCGCCCGCCCCTGACGCTCCTATTGAGTGGGGTTGGGCATTGGTTGGCGGATTAGCCTTGGTGTTTGTTTGTATGTTAATTGGAGGACGGGAGGGAATGTTATTATTTGGGGTTGTGGTAGGCCTGTCAAGTTTTCTAGGCTTAGTAGCGTGGATTACTAAATAGAACTTTATTCCTGCCTGTCTTTTGTTTGCCAAGGGTATATGTGGTTTTGTGCCCTTGGCTATTTTTTTCCTCAAAATGGCTAGATCTTCCAGATGTAGGGCTTTCTCCTAAAATAGAAAAATCCTTAATAAATAGGGATTTTTAAAAGTTTGGCATAGGATTTTCCAACATACTATATATAGTGAGGCAACAAGAACAAGCGTTTGCCGCGCGGGTTGGAATATAGTAAAGTTCCACATCCTTACCAGCAACCTTGACCCCAAATTACTATTTTAAGCGGGTTTTTAAAGCCATTGGGGGTGATGGCTATTAGTGGCTCTCTGAGTTATAGGCAGAGCTTTGTTTGTGTCTGTACTGCTGTGTTATCTGCGATTCCAATGTTAGTATATCCTATTACCGAATAATGGCTTCTTCTAAAAAGCAGTTTTACTTGTTCAAGGGTTATGGATAATACCTTTATTTCTTTGGTTATTTTTCCCCTATATTGCCTAAATCCGGTGTATTTATATAGGTCTTTTTCTATGAAATGTAGTAAAACAAAAATCCCCTGCCAAAACCAAAAGTTTTGTGTGTTGGTCCAAAATACAAAGTTCTATCTGTAACTCCTTTTTACCAATGTAAAGATTGGACCTGTAAAAGCAAAATGGCAAAAAGGTTAAATGGTTTCTAAACATTTTTTGAAATCACGGTTAAAAACCATATTTTCAAATGGTGCCAAAATGTTTTGCTTTACTACTATATAGTAGCAGGCGAAACGGTTTATCTTATTCAACCCAGCAAAAAATGACGGAAACTTTGTCCTGCGGATACGCTATTATATACAAATTCTGAAAAAGGGCTTGTGGAGTAAAAAGTAGTTGTTTGTTGTTTTGAAACTTTCATTATGTATAATAATAGAATTACTTAATAAGAGAGGAAAAGATGAAGGTATATCAATTATCTGAAATAGATATTGTTGCTGTATTGGCTTTACAAAAACATAAACGAGTGGATTTTAAAAACTGTGATCCCTATAATGATATAGACTCTTATGGTTTAGGTTCTCCGAGAACTATAGTTGGCCCATCTTTTATAAAAAATGATGAGTGGTTTAAAAATGTTCAGGTGTGTAGAAAAGAGTCCATAAACGGCAGTAATTGTACATATATTACAACAGATAACACAAGCATAAAAACAGATTTGTCCGCCTATCTAAAGTTCTATGAACAAAATAAATTGAGTACAATTGACGATGAGTTTATCATTTTGTTTCAGGATAGCATGAAACAAACATTAAATATATTAGGAAAGGAAAATTTAGTTTATTCGGGCAACGTGCAACAATTAGTTTTACAAAAATTACACTTCCAACATTGCTTTATGGAGGATATAAGTATATTAGAAATGCGGGGCTTTGTTTCTGTGGATTTACCAGCCACAATAAATAGGCAGAATATCCAGATAAAAATTAAAATGTTAAAAAATTTGCAAGAAATAAAGCAGGCATATAATTTAGTCCCTTCTGGGCAATTTTTGGTCTCTTATCAAGGGCTCAGCATGTTTACGAATCCTTGTTATGTGCAATATAGTGGGAAAAAGGCAAAATTTGCTTCTTTTGAGCAGCAAAATGCCCAAATATTATATTGGTTAATGAAAGAACCTCAGTCTGTGTACTCTTATCGTGAGTTATTTAAGAAGTCTAATCCTGGCAGAAGGCCTTCTCCCAATTATGTTGATGCTCTAAAAAATTCAATTAAACAAGATGTTAATAAAAAGTTAAAAGAAATTGGCGCGCCATATTATATTAGTTGTACCAAAATTGGCGTGAAGTGGCGCTCTGAATAAATTAAAAAACATATAAGTTTTGTTCAACTCTCAGCCCCGGCGTTACCGTCGGGGCATTGTGTTATAAATCTACTTAAAATCTACCCTTTCAACGACGGGATATCTACTCGTTCTTATTTTTATTTTTCTCTATACTATACTCCTAATCCCCCTAGGGATAAATTCAAACTTAAGGAGTGTCATATGATAAATACAATTAGTATTCTATTAGATCCAAAACAATATAAGGTGGCAAAAGATCTTTCTCGGGCAGACTTAAAAATGAAGCTTACGAGCAGCAAGAAGTATTTTCCTCATGTAAAATTTTATTCACATGACGTCTTGAGTATAACCTTTTGTCCGGCAAAATTATTATTTGGAAACAACTTGTACGAAGTGAGGAAGTGCGATTTACAAGCGATTGTGGGTACGCTAGTTGAGAGGCTAAAGCATCTTGGTATAGAGGTTTCCACAAGGATCATATTACTTGCACATTGTTGGCGTATAGATTATTCCAAAATAGTATATGTTCCCCTGACGGCAGAAATGGTGTTTAATCAGTTGCAACAATGTTTGCCTTCGGGGCAGTTAAAGAAGGCCATAACGCTCTATCCGGAGAAAGGTTGTATGGTGGCTGTTAGCCTAAAAAAGCGTAAATTTTGTTTTTATAATAAATCTGCCGAAATTCTCAGTGATTCCAAGAATACTTCTTGTTTAACACAAAATGTAAAACAGCTTCGCGGGGTATTCTGGCGGGTTGAACTCTCTCTTAAAAAAACAAAAGAAATAAAGCGGGAATTTTCTGCTAACAATTTACTTTTTACAAATACACTACAAAATATCTTTGATGAACAAATAGCGCAGAGGTTATTAACCAAGCGTTTCAATATGTTTATGTCTAATCTTTGTACGGGCTATTCTGGAAATGAGATGTTGGAGCTTGTGCAGGATTGGCTTAGCCAAAAGAAATTGCCTGGCAGAAGCGCCATATTAAGTAATATTGCGGGGTTAATTGCTGTAAAAAATTTAGGAATAGAAACGGTTTGCAAGATAATCGCTTCAGTGAAAAATAAGCGTGTAGCGCAAAAGTTTAAACATGATATGAAAGAATTATTTTCTCATATACATAGAAAGCCAATAACACGGTTTAAGATAGCGTTTCAAGCAGGATTAAAAGTGATGAAACCAATGGATGCTAAACGGTTGCAGACTTTACTTTCTCGCCATAAAAAAATTCCCAATAGAGGAATTGAGTGTCTGGATGCCCCAGTACTACACACACTCTTTTCAAAGCACTTATCCCAATTACTGGCCGGACCGGAGATTTTATGGATTACCGCTTAATTAATGTGCAGGAATTGGCTGATAAATTGGGCTCTACTGTCAGCACAATTTATTCTTGGGTTTCTATGCACCGTATTCCTTCTGATTGTATAGTGCGTATTCACCGTTCTTTGCGGTTTGATGCCGCGGCCGTAGATAAATGGATAGATACACAACGGCAAAGTAATATTTAATCTGACCTTCCCTAATTAAACCAGTTGTAATGACTCTTTTGGAGCGGGTTTTTACGCCCGTTAGAACGGTTTTGTCTAAAAATTTAAATCACACAGGAGAAACTTATGAGCATAACTCAGAT
This sequence comes from Candidatus Avelusimicrobium stercoris, assembly GCF_002437085.1. Classification (NCBI taxonomy): domain Bacteria; kingdom Pseudomonadati; phylum Elusimicrobiota; class Elusimicrobia; order Elusimicrobiales; family Elusimicrobiaceae; genus Candidatus Avelusimicrobium; species Candidatus Avelusimicrobium stercoris. Next base: position 58,624 of record NZ_DJOA01000046.1, read on the forward strand.
TGCAGCAGGTAAATATTTAATTGATTGGCGTGATAGCCTTGGCAAGCGGCACCGCAAAAAAGTACTAGGAAGTAAAAAATATGCGGAAGAAGTAGAAGTCTCATTAAAGAAAAAACGAGAGGATGAAATTCTTTTTCCGGAGCGACAAGTACTAAAAATCACTTTTGCGGAACTGGCTGATTATTACTGGAGGTCGCATAGCAGCCAAAGCATCTCCCGGACCGCAAAATGGACTGTGGACCTGTTAAAAGAACAATTAGGCAGTATGCAAATGCGTAATATAACGGGGGCCTATCTGCAACAATATTACAACGAATTGCTACAAACGCATAAACCAGCCACTTGCAACCGTTATTTTGCGGTATTGGGAGCCATTATTAATCATGCTATACGGCAAGAAAAGTGGGCGGGGCGTAATCCGTGTGTAGCGGTTAGCAAAAAACCGGAGGATAATACAAGGATTTCTACTTGGAGTGAACAAGACCTGAACACCTTACTTAAAGGGGCGCGGGCGGAGATTAGATGGGTGGTTTTATGTGCTTATCACTCGGGAATGCGTCGCGGTGAACTTTTTGCTTTGCGTTGGGAAAATGTAGATATGCGTCAAGGATATATCCACATTTTGAAATCAAAAACTAACAAACCCCGTATTGTTCCAATGAGTCAACCCCTTAAAAAGGTTTTTATTGATTTGGGTCCTAAACCAAGCGGTCCTGTTTTTCAAATAACCTTGCGTGCCTTTGAATGCGCGTTCAAACGCCTCAAATCCAAAAAGAAATTATCCCATTTAAGATTTCACGATTTACGGCACACCTTTGCCAGTAATTTCCGTATGCGACACGGCGATTTGGGTGATTTACAAGCCATTTTAGGGCATAGCAGTTTGCGTATGACAAACCGTTATGCGCACCTGAGTCCGGATTATCTTAAAAAAGTCATTTCGTGTATGAATGACGAACAGTCACAAAGAGAGTGACCAGGGGGTAATGTGCTCCGGCAGACAGTTGGTTTGTCTGCTGGGGCAATGTGTAATTATGATAAGTATAAAGTTCGCTTTACATTTATCATAAATTAATTTACAATTTTAGTATGAAATATATACACAGAACTCTTGAAAAAGCCTTACTAGCTGCTGTAAAGCAATTTCCGGCCTTGGTTTTAACTGGGCCTCGCCAAACGGGGAAATCCACCCTGCTTAAGCAACTTTTTCCTGCTTACAACTATATTACACTGGATGATTTTAGTGTTAGAAATATTGCCAAGCAAGATCCTGCTTTATTTGTCTCTACCTTGCAAACTCCAGTTATTTTGGATGAAATACAATATGCACCTGAACTATTGAATTATATTAAAATTCATATTGATAAGGAGCGGGTAAACGGGCGTTTTTTATTAACAGGCTCCCAAATGTTTAACGTGATGCAGGGGATGTCTGAAACGTTAGCGGGACGTGTGGCTTTATTTGAATTGTTGCCCCTGTCATTCCAAGAGTTGGACTCCATCCCGAAAGAGCCGCTTGCCTGCTTCCAGCAGATTATGAGGGGTTTTTATCCTATGCCCAATATCCAAGAGATGGATCTGCCACTATTTTATGGGAGTTATTTATCTACTTATGTGGAACGTGATGTAAGACAAATTAAAAATATTCAGGATATAGCATCTTTCCAACGTTTTTTGGAATTGTTGGCCATTAGAATCGGTAATTTGTTAAATATGCAGGAATTGGCTAGTGAATGCGGTGTTTCCAATCCTACGGTTAAAAATTGGCTTTCTATTTTGGAGTCCAGCCGCATTATCTACTTATTAAAACCATATTTTAAGAATGTTGGAAAACGACTAATTAAAACCCCTAAGGTGTATTTTACTGATACGGGGTTGGTTGCTCATTTGTTGCGGTATAAAGATGCTGATACCTTACTCAAAGGACCGGTTGCAGGTGCTATTTTTGAAAATATGGTTATTATGGAAGCCATAAAGGAAAATATGTATAACCGAACTGGGTATGAGTTCTACTTCTACCGAGATACCAATCAAGTAGAAGCCGATTTGGTGGTAGATAAAGGGCAAACGATGGATTTGTATGAAATTAAAGCCACTCAAACCTTACAAGCTGAGTTTGCCAAAAAATTGCAGAATATTTCTTTGCCTGCAGATAGCAAAACGATATTATCTTTGAGTTCGGCTACTTTGCCATTAAAACCAACGGTTATGGCGAAACCTTGGTGGAGCCTGGCAGTTAAAGATAAGTAAATTGGACACTTTTTGGACAGTTGGATAAATTGAAACGTAAACAAAAACAAGAAAAAAAGAAAGCCCCTCGTCGTGTAACGGGGGCTTTTACTTATCCAAATCTGTTATTAGTAGGCTCCCATGTCAAGGGAACGCGCTACCGCTGCGCCAACTGGGCTTAAATTCGTTACGGTTTTACTGCTTTGCCTAGCGGGCGCGTCCCCTTATAGCGGGAACGAATTTATGCGACTAGCGCTACGCCAACCGGGCAAAAATCTGTTTGACTACCTAATTATTATACAAAATAACCTGCCCTAAATAAAGAAAATCCTTTTATAAAATAATGGGCAGGTGGCCTTGGGGGAAAAATTTGCCGAGCAGGCACTCCGCCGCCGCGCGCTGGAAGGACGGCGCGGGGCTAAACGTAAACAAGGTGCTTGATGCGTTTAATTGTTTGGCGGCCCACGGGTTCGCAAGCGCAATTAACAAATGCGCCGGGTACTGTTTTAAGGCCGTTTTCCCGCGGGCTATTTCCGCCGGGTCCAGCGCGATTTTTCCTTTAAAGGCCTGATACCGCCGCCAGCACAACACCACCAATTTATCTGCCCTTTCGCCCGGGTTTACCACGGTTACACCGCCTTGGCGTAAGGCATTTATAAAGGGGGCAGACGATAAATTTTCATCATTTCCAACTTCTACTATTTGCACCGTTTGCCCCGGTTTAAGCGACATTTTGGGCCCCAGCCAGGTAAGCGCCTTTTGGGCGGCGCGGGTGGCAAAGGCCATCGGTTGAAAAGCCTCTTCTTCGGTCAGGGCGGGGATAATATCCGCACGTTCACAAAGGCTGTCTTGTTGGCGTTCGGCTTCGTCAAGTAAGGTTTTATTCAGCGGTACTTGGTGTAAAAATTCCAGCAGTTCAAACGGATTTTCCGGCACCAGCAAAATATGCGCCCCTGCCCGGAAGGCCGCCAAGGCGGCTTGTTTTTCGTCGCCTAGCGCCTTCATACACAAGGCGTCCGTTACTACGCAACCTTTATAGCCCAGTTTGGTTTTAAGCAGTCCGCTAATAATTTTAGCGGAAAGCGAAGCCAGGCTTTCTTCGTCTAACGCGGGCACCAATAAATGCCCCACCATTACGCTGTCCGCCAGCGGCAATAGGTTCTTAAACGGGACAAGTTCGTGTGTTTGTAAGTGCGCCACCGAAGACGGCACCGTAGGCATAGCCATATGGGAATCGGTGGACGTGTTGCCGTGCCCCGGGAAGTGCTTTATGCTGTTGAGCGCGCCCCCTTTGGCAAGCCCCTTTATAAACGCCCTAGCCAAACGCGAAACCAACTGCGGATCTGCCCCGAAAGAACGCGTATTCACAATCGGGTTTTGCGGGCAATCGGCCAAATCCAATACGGGGGCAAACACCCAATCCACGCCCAAACTTTTGGCTTGGCGGGCAGTTAAAAGACCCTTTTCAAAGGCTAAATTTTCATCGTTTGCCGCACCCAAGGCCAGGTTAGAGGGCAATAACTCCGCATCCGGCAGCCAACGGCCCAGGCCGTCCTCATAATCGGCTGAAATTAAAATCTTTTTTAAAGGAGAAGCCTCCCGCAAAGAGTGGGTTAATTCGGCCACTTGCTGGCGCGTACCGCCATAAAGGCAAAAGCCGCCCACACCCAAGCGGGCCAATTTTAAAGCGTCCTCGGGGGCGGTTTTTCCAAACCAAAAGCCGGGGTGAACTAAACGGTTAATCTTCATAAAGTAATCTTTCCTAAAATAGCCGCGCGTTTCGCGCCCGTAGCCGCCGCGCAATGGTTAATTTTGCGGTGTAAGGCCAACCAGCCAAACAGTGCAAAGGCCGCGCTTTCTTTGGCCTGCGGGTCAATGCCATAGGCCAGCGTGGTGGTTACTTTTACCTGCGGCAAAAGCGTGCGCAAATACGACAGCAAGGTTTTGTTGTAGCACCCACCGCCGGAAACAATGAGTTCTTTTTGGTAAGCGGGTGGCACAAAACCGCTAACCGCTTGGGCAATGGCGGACGCTGTAAACCAAGTAAGCGTAGCCAATAAATCGTGCGGATTTTTAATACTAAAAAAATATTTTTTAAGGTAGGCTTCGCCAAAGGCGTTTTTATCCAAACTCTTGGGCGGCTTTTGCGTAAAATACGGCTGTACCAGCAAGCGGCGGACCAGTTCTTTGTCCGGCGTGCCCTTGGCGGCAAAGGCGCCGTTTTTATCAAACGGTTTTTTAAAAAATTCTTGGCAGGCTAAATCCATTAACGTATTGCCGGGGCCAACGTCAAACCCAAACGTTTTAACTTGTTTACCTACTACGGAAAAATTGGAAATACCACCCATATTTAACAAGATTTTAGGCGTTTTTTGCCCCCAAAGATATTCGTCAAAAAACGGGATTAAGGGCGCGCCCTCTCCGCCAAGCGCCATATCCATCGGGCGAAAATCGCTCACCACCGGGCAGCCAATCCGGGCGGCCAAAAAGGAAGGCTCCCCGATTTGCAGGGTATTGGGCGTTTTGTCGTGCGGACCGTGGTAAACGGTCTGCCCGTGCGAGCCGATAACTTCTATTTCTTGGGCGGAGAGAGAAAATTCCTTTAAAAATTTTTGCACCGTTCCCGCATATAACCGCCCCAGTTCAAAATGGAGTGCGGAAAGTTCCGCCACGCGAAGCGAATAGGCCGTCAGTAACTTCTGCTGTAAGGCGGAAGGATAAGCGTAATTTTTAAAATAGAGCACCTTAAACGGGCGGATTTGCACCGCGCAAACGGTCAAGCCGTCCGCGCTCGTGCCACTCATTAAGCCCAAGGCTATTTTACGCATCAATCACCCCCGTTAAAAAGCCGCCCTTGGCTTGGAGCAATTTTTTGGCTTTTTCGGCCGGTACTTTTTTGCGGTGCATTACAATAGCGGTTTTTACGCTTTTGCCCGAAGCCGCCAGCAACTTGCGCGCCGTTTTTTCGTCCGTCTGCGCCACCGTGCAGATAAGCCGTACCGCGCGGGCGACTAATTTTTCGTTGGTGGGCTGTACGTCAATCATCAGGTTGCCGTATGTTTTGCCGCACAGCGTCATTGCGCCCGTAGTAATAGCGTTTAGGGCCATTTTGGTAGCCGTACCCGCCTTCATACGCGTAGAGCCGCACAGGGCTTCCGGCCCGGTGGGCAAGGCGGCGTGAACCTCGGCATCCGCGCAGACGGCTTTCGGATTGCACGAAATAAGGGCCGTACGCGCGCCCAATTTGCGGGCGGCTTTCAAGGCGCCCATTACATACGGCGTGCGTCCGCTGGCGGTCAAGCCGATAACCAAATCGTCCTTTTTGGCCGCCTGTAAAATATCTTTTGCGCCTTGCTTATCGTCATCTTCCGCCCCCTCTTGCGAGCGGAAAACGGCCTTTTTTCCCCCAGCAATTAAGCCGATAATTTGCGAGGGCTTTGTACCGAAGGTCGGCACGCACTCCACCGCTTCCAAAATTCCCAACCGTCCGCTGGTGCCCGCCCCGATAAAAATAATTTTATGTTTATGGGCGTAGGCCCCGGCGGCTAAAAGCACAATGGCGGCAATTTCTTTATTAGCCGCCTTTACGGCGCGGGCGGCGTTGAAATCTTCATCGTTAATTTTTTTGGCAATCTGGCGCGGGGAAAGTTTATCCAAATCCAAGGTGTTTGGGTTGCGCGTTTCGGTTGCGATTTGGTTTAAATTGATAGTCTTCATTGGGCATCCTCCAACGAGTGTTTATGCGCGCGGAAGGCGGCTTCGGTTTCCTCAATAGATTTAATTTTAAACGTCAGCGGCACAACGGCCACCGTAACCAAACTGATAAAACTGGCCACCAAGAAAAAGGTTTCGTACCCAAGCCGCATTTGCAGCCAGCCGGAAAGCATAGAGGGAACCATCATCCCAAGGGCCATAATCCCGGTGGAAATGGCGTAATGGGAAGTTTTATACACCCCCTGCGACACATACATAATAAACACGCTAAACGCCATCATCGCCAAGCCGTTGCCCAGATGTTCCAGCGTAATCAGCGTAGCCACCGCCGTAAGCCCCGGCTTGGCCCACGCCATATACGCATAAAAAAAGTTAGGCAAAATAAGGATAACCGCAAACGGCCAAATACATTTTTTAAAGCCAAACTTGCCCAGCAGCCACCCGCCCGCCAGGTTCCCCGCCACCACAGCCCCGAGGCCCAGCGTCCCTTTAATGAGCCCATAGTTTTGCACGCTCATTCCAAGCGCGCCATCCGCCGCGGGTTTAAGTAAAAATAGCGGCACCATTTTTTCCAGCAAGGCATCGCCTAAGCGGTAAAGCAAAATAAACAGCAAAATATAGACGATATTCTTCTGTGTGAAATATGTTTTAAAGGAATCCGCCCACGCCGTAGCGCCGTTTTTATGCACGGGCTTGTCCTGCTCCGGCTTGGGAAGCATCCACGCGTGATAAAATACAAAGCCCATAAACAGCACGCCCAGAAAGCCAAACATTACCGCCCAGTTATACGGCCACGAAACCAAATTCCACGAGGTTTCCGGCGTTTTGTTCCCGAGAGCAGCCGTAGCGGAGATTAACGCCCCGCTGCCTAAAATCATCGCTAAGCGGTAAAAAATGGTACGGATACCCACGAATTTAGATTGTTCCTGCGGCGTTAAGGCCAGCAGATAATAGCCGTCGGTGGCAATATCTAACGTAGCCGACACAAAAGCCCCCGCCAAAAAGCCAAATAAAGAGAGTGTGAAAAAGGTCAAACTGCTATTTCCTTGGGCAAAGCGGAACGCCTCCAAAGCGGTTAGTCCGGCCAACAGCAGAAAAAGCCCCGCCAGTACCATTTGCGCCCCCAAAAGCCAGCGGCGTTTGGTGCTTTTGGCATCCACCAAGGGGCTCCAAAACATTTTGAGTATCCAAGGCAGATACAGCCAGCCCGTCCAAAAGGCAATTTTGTCGTTGGAAAAGCCCAAATCGGCATACAGCACGGTGGAAACCGTGTTGATAATAATGTACGGCAAGCCCTCGGCCAAATAGAGCGAGGGGATATAGGTCCAAGGAGTTTTCTTCATAGTTATTTAAACGAGTATTTTCCGCCTAAAATATTGGCCAGCGGTTTGGTTACGGGGCTTTCTTCAAACACCATTTTAAGCATAGCCGTTATCGGTACAGCAAGCAAGGCGCCCATTACGCCCCACACAAGCGCCCAAAAAATCAAGCAGGCAATTACCACAATGGGGTCCAAATCCATCCCTTTTCCAAGCCACTTGGTTTCCAAAATGTTGCCAATAACAAAGTGTATGGCCGTAAGCAAAATGAGCGCAAGCAAAATATGCCAGTCAAACCCGTATTGCAAAAACAGCACCGGCAAAGGCAATACCGTGGAAACAAACGGCCCAATGTTGGGGATAAAATTAAGCATAAAGGTAAGCACGGCCAACATAGAGGCCAGTTCTGTTTTGATAGACGCGAGCACAATCCAAGTGCACCCCGCCGCCAAGAGCGAAACAAAGATTTTAATTAGCAGATAAAACGAAATTTGCCTTTGGATAGACCCCACCAACGCGGGTTTGTTTTCGGAGGCTTTGCCCATAAACAAAAAGATAACAAACAGGATAATCAGCATTAAGTTGGTTAAAATGGACACCACCGTTCCGCCCACGCTTTTAACCATTGTAAAAACGGGCAGTTTGGCTACGTTATCGGCCAAGAACTGCGCGTTTAAATTAATCCCATATTTTTGGGAGCGGACAAGCAGCCAATCCAAGGTATCGTTTAAGCGTTCGGTATAGATATCGGCCCCGTTTACAAAACTTTCAATAGAGCCGGAAATAAAAAGAACCGCCAGCGTGATAATCGCCAGAAAGGCCGTGCCGCTAATGCCTAGGCCTAAGCCATAGGGGACGTTCCACTTTTGTTTGAGCCACCCGGCCAAGGTGCTGGCAACCATATAAATAAACACCGCAATAATAAACGGCATCAAAATCGTGCGGGTATAGATAAGTACCCACGTGGCCGCGGACGCGGCGAGAATCATCAAACAAACGGTATTAATTGGCGTAAAACGCTGTAACGAATCTTTAATCATAGAATCCTCTTTGTTTAGTATAGCATACCGCGCGCCCGCCTGTACCGGGGACCTAGGAGCGTTTAGGCCTTTTGGCCCTTGTACGGATTTGGCAATTCTATACAATATAAGAAAGAACCTATTTTACAGGAGCGTAAGTATGCAAAAGACAATAAGTTTTTCTCTCTGCCTTTTCCTGCTTGTTTCTTTATGCGCTCCCGTATGCGCCCAGCGCATTAAAATAAGCCCGAAGAAAATAAAAACGCATACGACTAAAATTCAAACCAGAGTTAAGGGCGCGGATATCAGCAAATATTCGTTGGCTTCCCAAGGGTGGGCGCAAACCTATAAATTAAACCAAAAATTTCTAAATAGTTTAAAAGCCGTCCCGGCCGCGGCTTCTTCCATTTCCATTAATTTGCCGCCCCGTATGGCTGCGCATTTTAAGGGGATACCCGCCAATGGGAGCGCGGAAATTATAAAAAAGACCTTATATGCCAACTTTGCCTGGCTACAACAGCAACCCCATTTTGGAAAAAACCTTTTAAAGGAAATTGACGGTTTGGAAATAGAGTTCAACTTTTATAAAAAATTATCCGAAACCGATTTGGTTTTTGTGGGAGAAATTCACGGCAATCTTCCGCCACGAATTGAGTTTGCCAATTTAATAAAAAAATTTAAAACAATGCACCCAGACCGCAAAATAGCGGTGTTTACCGAAGCCGCTTATTTAAAGCCCATACCCAATGAGGACGTATTTCCTTACCAGTATTACCGGCGCGGGGCCGAAAGCGTAGAACAGCCCATCAATTTTGCGGAAAAAGGCAACCCCAACGCCCGGCTGGTGGACGATGAATCTTTAAAATTTAAGGAAATGATTTCCATTTTATCGGAAAGCGGCGTGGAAATTTACCCTATTGAAGATGCGGTAGTCGTACAAAAAGAGTCCGCACAAGGGGCTATCTCCACCGTCAACGGACTGGCTAAAAGAAACACGGGCTTTGCCCGGACAATGCAAGCCCAAATGGAAAAAATCCGCCAAGAAAACCCTGATGCCCTGTTTATCTATTACGGCGGTATGGCGCATACTTCTTGGGCGATGCCCGTTTCACTGCCTAAATTTTTTGCCCAGGAAAAGCCCTTGGTCGTGGAACTGATAGCAGAAAAAGATATAGACAAAACTTTTTCCTTGTTACCCGCCGTTTGGGAAAAAGGCCACCCCGCCTTTACAAAAACAGGCACGAAAAGGATGTTCCTTTGGAATAGCCCGACCGCTCAACAGTCCGCTTGGGGCAAGAAAACAGGGTTTGATTGCCGGATAATTATCCCGTAAATTCCTATTACTTACAACAGACACCCGGAGTTCGGGCGCCTGTTCATTTTGCCATAACGGCAATAACTATCCCCCGGCGTAGCCGGGGGTTTTCTAAATGGTGGGCAGTACAGCGTTTGCCTTCCAGTAAAATCCCTGACGGGATTTTCTTACAGGCTGGGCTCGCGGTTTTGGCCTTTCGGGTTCACCCTCAAACCAAAACATCGCTC
>NZ_DJOA01000046.1:68564-68715 GCF_002437085.1 Candidatus Avelusimicrobium stercoris
ACGGCAAAAAAATACCCCCGTGTACCGGGGGTATTCTAAATGGTGGGCAGTACAGAGCTTGCCTTCCAGTAAAATCCCTGACGGGATTTTCTTGCAGGCCGGGCTCGCGGTTTTGGCCTTTCGGGCTCGCCCTCAAACCAAAACATCGCTC
>NZ_DJOA01000046.1:68818-90432 GCF_002437085.1 Candidatus Avelusimicrobium stercoris
ACGGCAAAAAAATACCCCCGTGCACCGGGGGTATTCTAAATGGTGGGCAGTACAGGATTTGAACCTGTGACCTTTCGCGTGTGAGGCGAACGCGCTACCGCTGCGCCAACTGCCCGAAATCTTGTATATTTATTATAACAATTTCCCGCCCTGTTTGGAAAGTTTTTCTTTTTTCCCCCCGTAAAATCAAGTTTCTGCTGTGGGCATCCGCTTTATTTTATATACTATTAGCAAGGATAAAATGTCTGCTTTTAGGCAAGCAATTTTCGTTTAAAAGGAGTGTTTACAACACACTATGGATTGGAGTTTGCTGGTAAACGCGTTTATCGCTACGCTGGCTATTTTGAACCCCATCGGCAATATGCCGATTTTTCTGGAACACGTGGAAAATGACGAGCCCAAAGTGCAGCGCGCCGTTGCGCTGTTAATGGCGTTGTCCATTTTCATTATGCTGACGATTTTCTTCATCTTCGGCAGCAAGATTTTGAGCGTGTTTGGTATTACGATTCCCGCCTTCCGCCTGGCCGGTTCTATTATTCTGTTGGGCGTGGGGCTGCGTATGTTACAGGGTAAATCTAAATTTGAACGCAACGGCTTAGAGGCCGCCCCCGCGCAAGGAAGCACCTTTGACCGCGCGCGCGACCGTTTAAGCCACATCGTTGTCCCCGTTGGGATGCCGCTTTTTATCGGCCCCGGCTCTATCGCTACGGTAATGCTGTACGCTGAAAAAATAACCTCGTTTCCAATGGCCGTTATGATGATTGGCGTGCTGTTTCTCTGCGCGGCTTCCGTGGGTGCGGTGTTGGTGGCTTCGCGTTATTTGTTTACCAAAATCGGCCCCAACGGTACGCAGATTGTCATCCGCTTTATGGGGATGATTTTGTGCTCTATTGCGATGCAATTTATGATTGACGGCGTAGGCCAACTGCTCCCGGGCGTGCTGGACGCGCACTTTTTGGGCAGTATATCCTCCGCTTCGTAATCAAACCCCGGCTTTCTTTCGGGCGGCTTAACGGCCGCCCTTTTTTATGTCCGCCAGAATAGGTACAATACTTGTATGGACCAGTTTAAACTCGTTTCTAAATTTAAGCCGGCGGGCGACCAGCCCAAGGCCATTGACGCCCTGACAAACGGCATTTTGGCGGGCAAAACGCGCCAAACGCTGCTGGGCGTAACGGGCTCCGGCAAAACCTTTACTATGGCCAACGTCATCACGCGGCTAAACCGCCCGACGCTTATTTTGTCGCCCAATAAGGTGTTGGCCGCGCAGTTGTATGGCGAGTTTAAACAGTTCTTCCCTGAAAACGCCGTAGAATATTTTATTTCCTATTACGATTATTACCAGCCCGAAGCGTATATCCCGCAAACGGATACGTATATTGAAAAGGACTCCGCCGTCAACGAGCATATTGATAAACTGCGCTTAAAGGCCACCACCTCGCTTTTGACCCGCAAGGACGTGATTGTGGTGGCATCCGTTTCGTGCATTTACAACATTGGCTCGCCGGATAGTTTTAGGGAAATGCGTATTTATGTAAAAAGGGGCGCGGAAATGACGCGCTCCCAACTTTCAGGCCGACTGATTAAAATCCAGTACCACCGCGACGAAATGGAATTTACCTCGGGCAATTTCCGTATGCGCGGGCCGTTTACGGACATTATGACCCCGTACAGCCAAAACGCCCTGCGCGTGGAAATAGCGGGCAAAACGATTGCGCACATTTACGAAATTCACCCTATTACGGGCAATGTGCTGGCGGAACTTGACGAGGCTTGGATTTATCCGGCCAAGCACTTTGTGGCGACGGACGAGGACACGCAAAGCGCGATTGACAACATCCGCCGCGACTTGGATTTGCGCCACGCGGAACTGTTAAAAATGGGCAAGGAATTGGAAGCCTACCGTCTAAAACAACGCACCGAATACGATTTGGAAATGCTCCAACAGGCGGGCTTCTGCCCCGGCATTGAAAACTATTCCCGCTACATTGACGGCCGAAAACCCGGCGAACGCCCGGCTTGTTTATTGGACTACTTTAAAAAGTACGATGACTTTTTAATGATGGTGGACGAATCGCACGTTTCTCTGCCGCAGGTGCGCGGGATGTTCAACGGGGACCGCGCCCGCAAGCAAATGCTGGTGGACTTCGGTTTCCGCTTGCCGTCGGCCTTGGATAACCGCCCGCTGAAATTTGACGAATTTGAAAAATTGCTCCCCTCTACCATTTTTGTATCTGCCACGCCCGGCCCATATGAACTGACCGTTTGCGGCAACAACATTGTAGAGCAGGTCATCCGCCCGACGGGCTTACTGGACCCCAAGGTGTATATACACCCCACGGCGGGGCAAATTGACCATTTGGTGGAAAAGATTAGCGAGCATAAGGCCCGAGGGGAACGCACCTTGGTACTGGCGCTCACCAAAAAAACCGCCGAAGATTTAAGCGCGTATTTCACCGAAAAGAACATCAAAACGCGCTATTTGCACTCCGATATTGAGGCCTTGGACCGTGTGGAAATTTTAAAGGATTTCCGCCAAGGCAAGTTTGATGTGCTCGTGGGCATTAACCTGTTGCGCGAGGGGATTGATATCCCGCAAGTGGGCTTCGTGGCGATTTTGGGCGCGGACAACGAAGGATTCTTGCGCAACACGACTACGCTTATCCAAATTTCGGGCCGCGCCGCGCGTAACGCAGACGGTGAGGTCGTTTTGTATGCGGACCGCAAGACGGATTCCATTAAGTACGCAATGAACGAAATGAACCGCCGCCGCGCCCTGCAAGAAGCGTACAACAAAGAGCACCACATTACGCCTAAAACGATTCAAAAAACAGAAGTGGAATTAAAGGAATTTGAACAACAAACCAAATCCAGCGCGTTCGGCATTTTGAGCGACACCTTGCCGACGCCCACGCTTAAAAACTTAAAATCGGTGGAAAAGGATATTGAACAGCAAATGTTGCAAGCCGCCGAAGCGCTTAACTTTGAACTGGCCGCCGAACTGCGCGACCGCCTGTTTGAGTTACGCCAAATGAGCGTCAAATCCCCCGCCAAGAAAAAAGGTAAAAAATAATTCTTGCAAATCCTATGCGGAAGAAAATTCTATTTGTCCTTTATTTATTTTTTATGGCGATGTACAGTTATGCGAACAATATTTCATAGGGGCTAGGCCCTTGACCTAGTGCGGGTCTTTTTCTTTCGCGCGGGGAAATTGGTAAAATATAATTATGGCAGAAACAACCTTCCCTTTACAATCCGTTACCAAAGTAATCGGCCTGGAACGCGTGGACAGCACGCAGGCCTTGGCCGCTGAACTCGCGTTAAAAGGCGAGCCCGAAGGAACCCTCGTCTTGGCGTGCGAACAGACCGAAGCGTTCGGCCGCGACGGTCAACCCTTCTACTCCGCCGAAGGAGGCGTATATTTTACGCTCCTGCTTCGCCCAAATAAATCCGAAGAAGCCTTGCACGGTTTAGGCGAAAAAATGGCCGGGGTTATCGCGCATACCCTTACTTCTATTTTTGAAATTAAAGCCAAAGCCACCGCTGACGGCGATACCTTGGTGTGGGACAAAGCCGCGCACAAGTGGAAGAAAATCGCGGGCGTACTGGTGCAAACCGTACAGACAGATAAGAACGAACCGGTGTTGCTTGGCGTAGGGATTCACCTAAATAATCCGCTTCCTGCTTCGCGCAAAAAAACCGAGGCAAGTTTAAAGCAACTTATCCGCACGGAAACAAGCAAGGAATTATTTTTGGATGAACTCTTGGAGAACTTTTGGAAGGAGTATTCCTATTGGCTGGCTTCCGCCCGCTAGAATTTAACACTACACAAAAAAGCCGCCCGTTAAAAAACGGACGGCTTTTTTAGTTTTCAAATTTCTAATCGCCCAACGCTTGTTTTACCTTAGCGATAAACTCTGTCAACACAAAAGGCTTGGAGCAGAAACTTTTCACTTGCGGATAAGGCAAGAACATCTTTTCCGACTCCACCAGCGCCGACGTTACAATTACGGGCGTGGAGGACAAGGCTTCGTCTTCCCCCATAATTTTTACAATGCTCGCGCCGTCCAGCCCCGGCAGCATTACATCCAAAATTACCAGGTGCGGATGGACCTTCTTCATCGTGGCAATAGCGTCGCGCCCGGTTTGGCAGGAATAAATTTCGTAGCCTTCGCGCGCGAGGATTAAAGTCAGCAAATCAACAATGCTTGCTTCGTCTTCTACAATTAAAATTCTTTTTTTCATACAGGCATTATCCCCTTGGTCTTATTATTTATTATACTTTTTATATGCCCAAAAAAAATTTTAATGCCTCCGTCCTGCCGCGTATGCGCGCTTTTTCCAACCGTTTAATCAGCCGCGGGGACAGTGTTTTAGTCGGCCTTTCCGGCGGGGCGGACTCCGTTTGTCTGCTTCATTTTTTGCAATATTTAGCCAAAGAAAAACATTTTTCCTTGGCGGCCGTGCACATTAACCACGGCCTGCGCGGCAAGGCGGCGGACGCGGATGAAGATTTTTGCCGGGACTTGTGTAAACAGTTGGATATTGAATTTTTCTCTGCCAAGGTAAACGCACAGCAGACGGCGGCGGAATTTAATTTAAGCCCGGAGCACGGCGCGCGCAAGGCCCGTTACACGGCGCTACTGAAAGTGGCGCGCAAATGGGGCGCCAACAAGTTGGCCCTCGGGCACCAGTTGGACGATCAGGCCGAAACAATTTTGCTTAATTTATTGCGCGGAACCAAGGCCAAGGGGCTGACAGGCATCCCCGTACAGCGTCCGCTTGCCAAAGGGGTGGATATTATCCGCCCGCTAATGTGCATTACCCGGCAAGAGACCGAGGAATACCTAAAAAATAACGGGCTAACCCACATTACCGACCAGACGAATTTTGACGATGTTTACACGCGCAACTGGGTACGCGGCACGCTGCTGCCACTATTGGAAGGCAAACAGCCGCAAATCAAAAGCCACCTTGCCTTAATGGCGACGGAATTGGAAAAATTATTTGAAAAGTCCGCTCACAAGTCGTTGTAACTCATATCATCGCGGATGCCGAAGCGCGTCAAACAAAAATCGTATTTAATGGGGTCTTGCGGACAATGCTTTTTAAGCTCGGTGGAGATTTCCAGCACGGCGGTAATATCGGCCGCGTTGCGCTTGGTAAGCCCCAGTTTTTGGGCAATGCGGTGCATATGCACGTCTAGCGGAACCAGTAGTTTTGCGGGACTAATTTGCTTCCACCCGCCGGGGTCCACTTCATCTTGGCGCACCATCCAACGCAAAAATAAATTTAACCGTTTTAGCGCACTTTTTTTATCCGGGTCAGGCACCAAGGAGTGCAAGTCGCCTCCGCGGCGCAATTCCCGCGCAAAGCCTTTTATAGCAGGCAAGACGGTTTCGTCCACCGGATTATAATGCACTAAAAAGCAATCTTCCAGCGAGCCGTATTTTTTAAGGATATTTTTTATAGCCAGCCAAAAATAAACAAGTTCTTTTTCCGTCGTAAAGCGGTATTTAAATCCTTTGAAAATTTTGGTCAGTTTGGCGGGCGTGGCAGACTGTGCAAAGTCCCTAGGGGACGGACCTGCCGCAGCCAAAATAAAATTTACCGTTTTGATAATTTGCTTTACGTTCCCATAAGCAAAACAGGCGGCTATTAACGCCACGATCTCCCGCTCGCGGACATCGGGGTAATCGTACAAAAATTGGAGCGGATCCGGGTTGCACAGGCCGCGCTTGTTATAGCGGGCGTATAAGGCTTCAAAATAGCGGGTCGTTTTTTTCATTTTCTATATTCTAGCAATTTGATACCATATCTTATATGTCCAGCATTGTATTAAATGAAGCCCGCCGCTTGGGCCTGCACATTACCGGGCTGACGTTCCGCTCGCAAGAGGTCCGCCCGGGGAGCATTTTTTTTGCCTTAAAGGGCGCCAACGCCGACGGCAATTTATACATTGGCGATGCCGTCTTGCGCGGGGCCGTACTGGTGGTATCCGCCCAGCCCCAGCCAAGCGTTTGTGCGGTGCCTTATTTGCAATCAAAAGATATTGACCGCGATATGGCTGACGCCGCCTATGAATTTTACGGCCGCCCGTCCGACGCAATGCAAATGATTGGCATTACGGGCACCAAGGGCAAAACCTCTATTGCGTATTTGCTGGAATCCATTTTAACCTGTGCGGGGCGCAAGGTGGGCGTATTGGGCACGGTAAACTACCGTATGGACGGAAAGGTGCTTTGCGCGGCCCCTAACACTACCCCGGCGGCTATCCCGCTTTTTAATCTGCTGGCGCAAATGAAAAAGGCCCAATGCCAAAATGTGGTAATGGAAGTTTCCTCCCACGCGCTGGCCCAACAGCGCGTCAAACACATTTGGTATGATACGGCCGTTTTTACCAATTTACAGCGCGACCATTTGGATTATCACCATACCTTTGAAAATTACTTTTTAGCCAAGCAAAAACTGTTTGAAAACTTGGTCGACCCCGCCAATAGTAAACCAAACCGCACCGCCGTGATTAACGCAGACGACCCGTACGGCGTGCGTCTGGCGGACCTCTTAAAGGGGCGCGTAAAGGTGGTTACGTTTGGGCTGGAAAAAGAAGCCGATTTTAAGGCCACGGACATTTGCGAGCGTTTAACGGGTACTTCGTTTTGCGTAAACGGCACCCCAATGAAAATTAGCCTTTTGGGCCGCCACAATGTGTATAACGCCCTTGCGGCGTATGCGGTGGCAAAGGCCAATGGGGTGGACGAAGCCCATATTAAACAAGGCCTTTTGGCTTTGCCCGGCGTGCCGGGGCGTATGGAACGCATAGACGAGGGGCAGGATTTTTTTGTATTTGTGGATTTTGCTTACACGGACGAATCCCTAAACCGCGCGCTGGATACGGTTGCCCCCTTTAAAAAAGGCCGCACGATTGTCGTCTTCGGCTGTGGGGGCCAGCGGGACCGCACCAAACGCCCTCTAATGAGTCATACGGCTTGCACGCGCGCAGACTATGTTTTTTTAACAAACGACAACCCGCGCTGTGAAGATCCGAAACAGATTTTTAATGATATCTTGCAGGGGATGAACGGGCAGACCAATTACGAATTAGTGCCCAACCGCGCGGAGGCCATCCGCCGCGCTTTATCGTCCGCCCGCAAAAATGATATTGTAATTATTGCAGGAAAAGGACACGAGGATTATCAAATTATCGGCACGGAAAAGAAGCACTTTTCCGACCAAGAGACCGTCCGAGCCTTTTTGCACGGGAGAAAAACAAATGTTTAAAAGAGAAAAATTATCCGGCAACCGGGCAGGTGTTTTAGGTCTGGGAAAGAGCGGCCGGGCGGTGGCTACTTTGCTCGCGCAAAACGGCTTTGACGTGCTCATCAGCGAGGAAGCCCCCGTGGCGCACGCGGAGTCTTTTCTGTTCCCCAAAGGGGTGCGCGTGGAAACGGGCGGACACTCGGCAGACCTTTTTAAATGTAATTTTTGGATAAAAAGCCCCGGCATTTTGCCCCACTCGCATCCCCTTGTGGAAGCCAAAAAACAAGGCATCCCCGTATATAGCGAATTGGAAACCGCACTCGCCTTTATGCCCAAGAGCATACGCGTCTTTGCGGTAACGGGCACGAACGGCAAGACCACAACTACGGCTTTGCTGGGCGAAATTTTAAAGTTGCACGCCGCGCGCGAGGGCAAAAACCGCCAAGTATTTGTTTGCGGCAACATCGGCAGCCCGGTTTCACTTTGTGCAAACCAAGTAAAAAAAGGCGATGACGTAGTGATTGAAGTGTCCAGTTACCAGTTGGAGGATAGCACCTATTTCCGCCCGAATTTTGCCTGCATTTTAAACGTAACGCCCGACCATTTGGACCACCACGGCGGGATGAAGAATTACATTAAGGCCAAAGCCAAGGTGTTTAAAAACCAACGTGCGGGTGATGTACTGGTAGTAAACGGCGCGGACACCGTTTGCGCAGAACTGGTGGAAAAAGTGAAATCCAAGGTACTGGCGTTTTCCACACACCCTAAGCATTTGCTTAAAACGGATGTATTTTTTGACGGAGATGAATTGATTTTCAGCGAAGGGCACCAAATCCGCCCGCCGCATTTGAAAGGGATTCACAATGTGGAAAATGCAATGTCCGCCGCGCTAATGGCCTTGGCCTCCGGAGTGCCCGCGGATACAATTCAAACGGTGTTTGATAAGTTTGAAGCAATGGAGCACCGCATTGAGCAATTTGCCTATCACCGCGGAGTGGTGTATGTAAACGATTCCAAGGCAACGAATTTGGATTCCACCATTACGGCCCTTAAAAGTTTTGAAAAGGCCAAAAACCTGTGGCTGATTTTGGGCGGGCGCGACAAGGGGGCCTCGTATGAGGTGTTAATCCCATATTTAAAGGATTACTGCAAGCGCGTACTGACGATTGGCGAAGCGATGGATAAGATTGAGCGGGAGTTGCACGGCGCTTTTCCGCTGACGCGCTGCGGCACGCTGGAAAAGGCGGTAGAAGCCGCAATGTCCGGCGCGGTAAAGGGCGATGTGGTGCTGCTGTCGCCCGCGTGTTCCAGTTTTGACCAATTCAAAGATTTTGAACAGCGCGGCAAAATTTTCAAACGCCTGGTAGATGCGCACATCTTCAACGATAGAACTACTAATAAGAAGTAAAAAACTTCGTTGTCGGAAAAGTACAAAAATAAACTCCCTAGGCAAAGCCCAGGGAGTTTATTTTAATATTCAATCTTATCTGCTTTGTTGCCCCATTGTTCAAACGGTTCCGTTTTGTTGGAAACATCTATGCAATAGGTTTTAATAGCGCGTTTGTCGGTGGGCAAAACGACTTCTTTGTAAATAAATTCATCGTCAAAGCCGTATTTGGCCGCGGTAAAGCGGTCCGCCGCAAAATACAGTGCCTTGGGGCGGCACCAGTAAATGGCGCCCAAGCACATCGGGCACGGCTCGCAAGAGGAATAAATAATGCAATCCGTCAATTCAAAAGAGCCTAACTTTTTGCAAGCTTTGCGGATAGCGTCAACTTCGGCGTGGCGGGTCGGGTCGTTGGTAGAAGTTACCTGGTTGCAGCCACGGGCGATAATCTTCCCGTCTTTTACAATGACTGCACCGAACGGACCGCCCTTGCCCGAGTTCATACCTTTCTCGGCCATTTTAACGGCTTCCTTCAAAAAACGTTGGTGTTGTTTTAATTCTGCTTGTTCCATAATCGTGTCCTCCACAGCGCTTTTTTATTATATCTAAATTTTAAGCGCAATGGTTTTATTTCTTTGTGCGGTGGCGTGCTTTTCCCCGCTGTAAGCAAAGCGCGCAAACGCGCCCAAACAGGCCTTTTTACCCTTGTAAATAAAGCAGTAGGACGCGTCGTCCTTATCTGTGCCCGAGTAACCCTCGCTTATCCAGCGGCGGCCTTCGCGCGTTTCGTGTTCTCCCCAGTTTAGTTGAACGGTTACGGGTCCAAAGGCGAAATTATCGCCTGGCCAATTATCCGCAAACGGGCGGATAACCAGCGTCTTGGGAAACCGTGTAAAAAATTCCGGCGGAACGGGTTCGTCCGTAAAAAGCAAAACGGCACTTGGTTGTTTAACCCCGGTTTTTAAAAGAGTGGCCTGCAATTTTTCCGGGTCCAAGTCGCTGCCCGCTAAAAACGCCCCGCCGTTTTTCGTGCGGATTACGGCCCCGCTTTTGTTCCACTCGTTTAATAAATAAATTTGTATGTCCGGCGCGAAAAAATATTCCGCAAGCGGTGCGCCGAAAAGAACCACTAAACACGGAAGCGCGATTTTGCGCGCAAAATTTTTAAGCGGCAAATTAAACATTAAAAACAGTCCCGCGTAATAGGCGGTAATCGTGCCCGCGCTCCAAGCGGCCATTTGCAAGGCGGACATTTTAAACGAAGCAAAATAAACCACCAAGGTTTTAAATAGCCATAGCGCCCCATACGTTACCGTATGTAAAATCCACCCCAAATGCAGCAAATTGCACACATAATACGCAAACGAAAGCCCCATTAATACCGAGGCCAGCGGCACCAAAAGCATATTGGAAATAAGCCCCGTTACTGATACTTTGTAAAAAACATTGGTAAATTCGGGCAGTAGCACCAGTTGGGTGGAGAGGGTGGCCAAAAAGATTTGCGCAAAAAAGCGCAGGGCTTTTGGCCATTTCCCGGGCACTTTATAATTGTTAAGGCAAATAATAATGGCAAGCGTTGCCAAAAAGGACATTTGAAATCCCGTTTCAAACACCGAAGCGGGCTGAAAAAGCAAAATCAAAAAGCACGAAACCAGCAACCCTTGGAAAACGCCGCTGTTGCGCCCTAATAAATACCCGGTGCAGGCGCAAACCGCCATAAAATAAGCGCGCACAAGCGGCGCGTCAGCCCCGGCAATCAGCGTGTAGGCTCCCGCCACGCCTAATGCCAAAAGGAGCATTTTCTTGCGGCTTAACCCTATCCACGAGCAAACCGCCAGCGTAAGGAGTGTAACAAACCCCACGTTACCGCCCGAGGCCACCAATAAGTGGATGGCGCCGCTGTCTTGGAACGCGCTGTAAAGCGCCGGGTCCTGCTCGCCGCGCTCCCCTAATAATACGCCGCCCGCAATGGAGGCTAAATCGGGCGGAAAGGCTTCGTTTAATACGCGCAGAATATCCGCGCGCAAGGCCCGTATCACGCGCCACGGCCACGCGGCAGGACGCGCCACCGATACGGATGAACCTTTGATTTCGGTAAAAATACCTTTGTCCGCCAAGTAATTGCGCCAATCAAAATTGCCGAGTAAATCCACGCCGTAAGGTTGCTGTAAACGGCCTGAAATTTCCAAAACGTCCTTCCATTGCGGGGTAAAATCCGGCAGGCGTGCATAGATTTGCCCGGTTGCCTTTTGCCCGTTTACGGAGAAAACCTTGATAATTACGTTTTGGGATTTTTTCTTGCGGACCGCAAAACTTTCCACCCGCCCGGTGAGGGTAACTTCTTTTTGCGGCAGAAAGTGGAAAACGTCCTGCCCGGACGGGGCAGGACGGTAAAAGAACGTAAGACCGACAATTAAAGCCGCCAAACACCACAACAGCGGCCTTTTGTACATATCCGGGTGCATTAGAGTTTGGTGCGGCCTTTTAAAGAGTATCCGAGAGTCATTTCGTCAATGTAATCAATGTCCCCGCCCAGCGGTACCCCATAGCCGATACGCGTAACCTGCCCCACGAGCCCGCGCAGCAAATCTGCCAAATACAGCGCCGTCGTTTCGCCTTCGCTGTCAGGGTCCGTGGCAATAATAACCTCGCGCACCGGGGTTTGTGCGTGTTGCACGCGCTCTAACAGTTCGCGCACCTTTACTTGGTCCGCGCCGCGGCCTTCCATTGGGGAAATGGCCCCGTGCAAAACGTGATATACGCCTTTAAACGCGCCTGTTTTTTCAATGGATTCAATATCCTGCGGGTCCTCCACCACGCAAATCAGGCCGTGGTCGCGGTCTTGGTCGCGGCAAATAGGGCACAGGCCGTCCTCGCTGTATGCAAAGCATACGGGGCAGAGTTTAACGTCCTGCTTGACCGACAAAAGCGCATTGATAAATTCTTCCGTTTCGCCTTGCGAAGCACGCAAAAAATAAGCCGAAAAACGCTCCGCCTGCCGCGGGCCAACCCCCGGCAAACGGCGCAACGCACGGATAAAACGGTCTAAACTCTTCATAAACTAGGCTAACAACTCCCCGGGGATAATTTCCAAAATATCCTTTAATTCTTCGGGTGCATCGGCCGGAGCCGTACCTGCGGGGGCCACCGCATCCGCTGAAAAATCCCCTTTTACAAAGGGCTCTTCGTTGGAAATGGCCGCCGATACATTGCTGTTAGCCGCAGGGGCCTGTTTAGGCGCCGCGGCAGGAGCGGGTTTATCGTCCTTGGGCGTGCCGGAAGAAATTTTAAATTTAATGGTGCGGCCGCTTATTTTTTTAGCGGCGGCTTCCAAATCGCCCAACTTGTTTTGGGCCGGGATTTGGTAAAACTCCTTGCCGGGCGGAAAGCAAAGGGCCCACTCGTCTGCGCCGAATTGCACCGTGCTGTTTAACATTACATCATAAACAAACGGGCTCTTTTTAAATTGCAGAAGCATTTTATCCCAAATTTGGCGGTCCGTCAGCGTGCCGGAGGATACCGGTGCGGCTTCTTCTACCACCTCGTCATCGGCGATGATATCGTCCACGGTCGGGCGCGGTGCAGGCTTTACAACCGGCGAAGGTTTAACCACAGGAGCCGGGCGGACGGCGGCTGACGTTACGCGCGGTGCGGGAGCGGGTTTAGGCGTAGGCCGGGGCGTTGGCGCCGGGGCGCGGCGCACGGGGGCAGGTGCAGAAGCAACCGCCGGGAGGCCTTTTTCCAAGGCTTCCAAACGGCGCACAAAGTTATCCAAATCCAAGCAACTGTCCATTACCGTAAACAGCCCGACCTCGGCGCTGATTAAGGCGTTATCGGAAAATTTTACTTCTTCGGTAATTTTGTTTACCTTGCGCGAAAGTTGCGCCAAAAATCCGGGGGAAACCTTTTCGGTAATTTGCTTGGCCCCTTCAAAGGGTTCTCCGCCTTGGCCCAAGGCAAAGTAAAACAAATCGCCCAAGGCGTTTTTTAAATCTTTGAGAAAGGAATTGGCGTCAAAGCCCTCGTTTTTTAAGGTTTCAAAGGCTTGGTGCAGGGCCGCGTTGTCCTTTTGAACTAGCGCGGTAACCGTATCTTTGATTAATTCATCCGGCGTAAGGCCCAGCATTTCGCCCACTAATTTTTCGTCAATGCGGTTGCCGGAGTAGGCAATCGCGCGGTCCATTAAGGTCAGCGCGTCGCGCATAGCACCGCCCGCGTTTTTGGCGATAATTTTGGCCGCGCCGGGCGTTAAATCTATGCTTTCCGCTTCGGCCAAGTCTAGTAAGTGCGCGCTGATTTCGTCCACCGTTATCGGGCGGAAGCGGAAGGTTTGGCAGCGGCTGACAATAGTGGCGGGCACTTTGTGCTTTTCGGTGGTTGCTAATATAAAAACCACGTGGGCCGGGGGTTCTTCAATCGTTTTTAAAAGCGCGTTAAAGGAACTGGCCGAAAGCATATGCACTTCGTCCAAGATAAAAACTTTATAGCGGTCGCGCGACGAGGCCAAGGCTACTGTGTCAATAATGGCTTCGCGCACCTTTTCCACCTGCGTATTGCTCGCGGCGTCCAATTCCAGTACGTCCAGGTCTGCGCTTTGGGCGATTTCACGGCATTGGGGGCATTCTCCGCACGGTTCGGCGGTCGGCTTATCGTTGCCGTGCCCCGTACAGTTTAAGGCCTTTGCCAAAATACGCGCCGTGGTGGTTTTACCGCACCCACGCGGTCCGTAAAACAAATACGCGTGGCCGATGCGGCCCAGTTTTAAAGCGTTTTGGAGCGTTTTGGAAATGCTTTCCTGCCCCACCATATCTTCAAACTTTTGGGGGCGGTATTTGTTGGCTAAACTTACATATTGATGATTTTCGTCAAACATTTCCATAATTAACCTCTAAATTTTTTATTGGCGCGGCGCACCGCGTGGGAATAATCCAAACTGATTTTTCCGGGACCCAAGAGCGCACTCGGCAGCAAGGCCGCCGCCAGCAGCACTAGCAGCGCTACATACAGTTTATTAAAATCAGACGCAAAAAACACGGCCGCCAGCCCCGCCGTTGCAAGCAGGGAGAGCCCCGCCGCCGGGCGCGTAAACCAGCCCAGCATTAAAAGCAAACTTAAAAACAGTTCCGCTATTACAATCGTCAGCCCCGCCGGAACAGGTAGTGGCAGGCCCATAGCCGTGGCGTTATACAAAAATTCGCGGTAGAATAGTAAGCACCCTACGGTAATATACAGGAGCGTCAGCCCGGTCAAAAGCCGGGTTAAAAAAAGCGTCAGCGAAAACATTTTTTCGTCTATATTACAATGTAAATCAAGTTTAGGCACGGGTTCCTCCGGCTAGAATTCTATTTCGGCAGACATTGAAAAATACGTCTTGCGATTGGCTTCCCTTCGCGGTTCAAATACTTCCACACCGCCGGAAACCGACATCCCCCACAGCACAATGTGCAGCCCCGCACTGACGGCCGCCGCGCTGTCGCTAAGTTCGGCGTAGCGGTAGCGCACCAAGGCCGCATAAGGCGTTATAAAATCGGTTTGGTAACGCACGGACACGCCTGCGGCCTCTTTTACAAACCCTTGTACTACGGCTGTCATAAACGGGATATCCGCCCAACTAAACGTAACATTTGCGGGTTGGGAACTACTATATTTTATCACTTTATGCCAGGCGGCTTGCAGTTTCCAGTTTCCTACGTCGGTAGCTGCTTGGGCGTGTACGCCCGTTTCGGTTTGCGAGAACGCCCCGCCTGTCAAATCGTTACCCATTTTATCCACATACGAGCGGTAACGCGCCTGATAAAAACGCGCCGAAAGGCGCGGGTTTACAAATTGTTCCCAGCGGTAGAACGGAAACCACGTTCCGCCTAGGCCATATCCTACGGCCTGGTAACCCACCGCTTGCGGCTGCCAAAATCCGTCTGCGGTCAGCCGCCAAGTATCGTTTAGTTCGTAGGACACCCCCAACGCGTAGCGGGAAGTGGAGCCTGCTTCGTCAATTTCTTTGTCGGACATACGGTAGTAGCCGTATTCGGGCGATAAGATAAAACCGTTGTCCAAATTCCAATCATACGTGCCACGCATAGCGGCGTAGCCGCGTTCCCCGTTTACGCTGGAAAAATTTATCTGCCCGTAGCATAACGCACACGGGCAGATAAATAAACATAAACAAATAAACGCGGTTTTTACGCGCATCGGCTTATTTGGATTTTTTCGCTTTGGCCTTGGCAACCTTGGCGTCTTCGTCCTGTAAGAACTTGACGTAGTTGGAGGCTTTGCGTTTCTTCCAGGCGCCTTTGTGGTAACCGTAACCGATGATGAGCGGAATCAAGGTCGTGCATTCTCCGTACACCATCTGTTCCAAGGCGGTGGAAACTTTACCCCAAGAGGAAGCCTCTTTCAAGGTAGAGCCGGAAAGAGCCCCGTCGCGCACATCAGCCACCGTGATTTGTACGGCATATTTGTGCATAGGAGCGTCCGCGCCCAAAATTTCAGCAGCCACAACGGTATCCTGCGCAAAGTTTTTCGGTACGCCGCCGGACCACATCATAAGGCCCGTTTCTTTGGCTTTAATTTTGATTTTGGTCAGTTCCAAGAAGTCCTTGGCGCTGTCAATGGAAACGTGGGCTTCGGGGTGCTGGGTCTGGTGCGCTACAAAGCCGAAACCGGCAGAGCAGTCCGAGAACGCAGGCACAAACACCGGCACGCCGTGTTTGTAAGCGTTATAAACGATAGAATCTTTGCCTTTGCCTTTGCTTTCAAGCCATTTGCCCATTTCCCAGATAAATTCGCGGGAAGAGTAGGGGCGGGGTTCCAAGGCGTTGCAAATTTTGTGGATGGTTTCGTCGCATTCCTTCAACTGGTCTTCGTCAATATAGGTGTCGTAGATGCGGTCAATGTGCAAATCGCGCAGCAAGTTGTCATCTTGATTGTAGGGAGTACCAATGTAGTGTTTGTAGCCAAGGGCTTCAAAGAAGTCCTGGTCCACGATGTTGGCGCCGTTGGAAACAATCGCGTCAACCATATTGTTTTGAATCATATCCACCACGACTTTCTTCATACCCGCGGAAACGAGAGAGCCCGCAATACACAAAATGACGGAGCACTTTTTGTCGGAGAGCATCATATTGTAGATTTTGCTCGCTCTGGCCACTTCGCGAGAAGCGTAGGCCATATTTCCAAAGGCTTCCACCAAGGGAACCACATTGTATTTTTTGAGGTCAATGTGTTTGATGGTGTCTTTGAGAAAGTCTTTCTTGGTTAATTTTGCCATTTCTTTTTACACCTCTGCTGGATTTATTTACTTCTATTTAGTAAATTATAGTAAATATATTTAATTTTTCATAGGAAAATCGTATAAAAAATATGGGGCCTTAAAAAGGGGCCCGAGGAGTGTAAAAATGTATCCCGATTTAAAACAAACCGACCCGGCCGTTTTTGAGGCCGTAAGCCACGAATTAAACCGCCAGCGCGAAAAGTTGGAACTGATTGCTTCCGAGAATTTTACCTCGTTGGCCGTAATGCAAGCGCAAGGGTCTATTTTAACCAATAAATATGCCGAAGGCTATCCCGCCAAACGCTACTATGGCGGCTGTGAATTTGTGGATGTGGTGGAACAACTGGCGATTGACCGCGCCAAGCAACTCTTCGGCGCGGAGCACGCCAATGTGCAGCCGCACTCCGGGGCACAGGCCAATATGGCGGTGTATTTTGCTTTATTAAAACCCGGCGATACCGTGCTGGGGCTTAACTTGTCTCACGGCGGACACTTGACGCACGGCCATCCGCTTAACTTTTCGGGCAAGTTGTACAACATTGTTGCAATGAACGTGCGCAAGGATACCGAAGAAATTGATTACGACGAAGCCGCGCGCCTGGCCTTGGAACACAAGCCCAAACTGATTATGGCGGGGGCGTCCAACTATTCCCGCGTGTTTGATTGGAAACGCTTGCGCGAAATTGCCGATTCCTGCGGGGCGTATTTGGCGTGCGACGTAGCCCACTATGCGGGTTTGATTGCCGCCGGGGAATACCCGAGCCCGGTGCCGTATGCCGATGTGGTAACCACCACCACGCACAAAACCCTGCGCGGTCCGCGCGGCGGGCTGATTTTATGCAAGGCCGCTCTTGCCAAGGTCATTAACTCTGCCGTCTTTCCGGGCGTGCAAGGTGGGCCGCTGATGCACGTAATTGCGGGCAAGGCGGTATGCTTTGGCGAGGCCTTAAAGCCCGAATTTAAAGCCTACCAACACCAAGTAAAATTGAACGCCGCGGAACTGGCCAAGCAGTTAATGGCGCGCGGGTACCGCTTGGTGGCGGGGGGAACGGACAGCCACGTGATGTGCATTGATTTGCGCTCCAAAGGTTTAACGGGCAAAGCGGCCGAAGCCGCCCTGGATAAAGCGGGCATTACCGCCAACAAAAACACAATTCCCTTTGACCCCGAAAAGCCGTTTGTTACAAGTGGTTTGCGGTTAGGAACGCCCGCTATCACCACGCGCGGGATGAAGGAAGCGGATATGGCGCAGGTGGCCACGTTTATTGACGAGGCTATTTCGCACCATACGGACGAAGCGTACTTGGCGGGCGTGGCCCAACAAGTTAAAAAATTCTTGAAAAAATTCCCGCTTTATCCGACGCTTGCGTAATTTTATTACAGCCCCGGCCGGTGTTATCCGCCCGGGGCTTTCTCTATTTGCAGGCCTACAAAAAAGATAGGCCTTAAAGCCGGGTTTTTATAGGTCCAACGGCCCTGTTTATTTAGCGGGCAAACAGGTAAATTAATAATATCAGGCGTTCTTGCAAGGAGTGGCTATGAAAAAACGAATTTTATTTCTTTCCTGTTTGGCGGTTTTACTCGCGCAACCGTCCTTTGCGCAATCGGCCCTGGTAAAGGGCGGCGCAAAGGCCACGGGCAAAAACTTTATTAAAAAAGCCGTTACCCGCATTTACCCGCGTGTCCGGGTTCCCAAGGTTCCCTCTGTTGCGGTGCAAGTTCCCATAACGCCAATGGCCCCGTCCGTAGCCGTGCAGGTCTCCAAACAAATCGCCTCCGCCAGCCGTGTGCAATCCTCCTTTTTAAAGGGCACCGCCTTGCAACCCTTTGAGCAAAATACGCCGCATTATTTGTTTACCGTTTCATCCGCCAGTAAGATAAATGCTTTTAAGGCAAGCGGCTTTGTGATTGCCGAAGAATACAGCGGCGAGACCGTTTTGTGGGGGATTGCCCCGCAGGAATATGTGCAATATATGGGCAAGGATGTGGAAATTTCCTTTTATGTAAAAGGCAAAAAATTTACCTATCCGGCGGAAGTGGTTGTGTCCGGGCGCGCGGAAGGCATTAACGCCGCGCTCATCCGTCTGCCCCAAGAAGCCCTGCAAGTGGCCCGCCCGGTACTGTGGGCCAAGGACTTCCCCAAAAAGGGCACTAACCTTTTTACTTATGGCTATAACAAAGGCCAATACCAAAAAGCGCAGCGCCGCGTACTGACCACCAACTCGGAGCGTATTATTGAGGGGGTAAACCCGGAAGCGGAAGAAACCTTAACCAACGCGGGGGGCCTTGTGGTAAATGAAAAGGGCGAAGCCGTGGGTTTATCGCTTGGTACTTCGCATCCGCTAACAGACCGTGCGGAGTGGTACTGGAACCGTCGTTCCAACCGGGACTATCCCAAAAAGCAAGATTTATCCAATATTAGCGAAATTGTGCCGTTTTCCCGCTTGCAGGATTTACTGCGCGAATACCGCAATCCCGGCTCTGCGCGGCGCGTATTGCTGTTCGGCGGGCTTCGTGTAGGGAAATTGCCCATTACCGAAACGGTCAAAAGCGTAACCGCGTATTACGAGGACGGCTTTGAACAGACTTTAAACCAAAATCCGCTTTTAAAAGTGGCTTCTCTGGATACGGGGTTTGAATTTGCAGGCTTGCAAAAAGCCAAAATTGTTATCAGCCGGGCGGACGGCTCCACCTACACATATTGGGTGGATATGCAGACCCGCAACATCACATTGGAAGAAGCCATTAGATAAAGGTTTTAACGGGGGTAATAATGCAATACAGGGGTTTGGCTTTGGCGCTTGCCTGCGCTTGCTTTTTGACGGGGCCTGTTTGCGCGCAAGGCAAATTGCCGGGTGTTTTTAAAAATTTTAAAATTACACGTGCCTTGCGTGCCCGCTGGTTTAATAAAGTGCGCTTTCAGGTGAACAACCGCTTATTAACCGTGCCCGCACGCTCGCAGGCGGCCAATGCGTTGGCCCTGCGTTTAACTTCGCCTTTGCTGCGTACAAGCGTTTTAGAGCCCGCTAAACCGCGCCCGTTATCACCCGCGCCTAAAAATATCCGCCAAGCCGTTTTTACCTTACAGCACTCTCCGCAAACGCGCGGAAAGGGTTCTGCCTTTGCCGTCAAGATTAACGGGAAAATCTGGGGCGTTACGGCCAAGCACGTTTTAAACGATATAGGCCGGGAGCCGTATATTGAACTGTTTGATGAGGACGAAAAGCCGTTTTATACGCAGATTACCACGCTAAAAGAGGGGCATTTGCGCGGTGCGGATATTGCCATTTTTAAAATTCCGCCACAACTGGGAAAATATATCGTTCCGTTGGAAGCCGACGAAACGTTACCCTCTCCGCGAAACCCGGCGCAATCGGCCGGATTTTCCCACGGTAATTTTGCGTGGTTTAATAAAATTGATGTTTTGTTTTCCAGCACGCACCGCATTTTGGCTCGCTATCAGGATTTCCCCGTATTAAATGGCTATTGCGGTTCGCCCTTGCTTGTAAATGGCAAGGCGGCGGGCGTGTTTGTCGGCATTGTGGGCAATACCAATACGCAGCGTGCCGCGTGGCGTGCGCTTTTGGACCATAAACCGATTAACGATTTTAACCAAATTGTGCCTATGCAATGGGTGCGCCGTTTGGCGGAACAGGTGGAAACGCCCGGGCAATCCGTCGGCACCTTGGTCCGCGTGTTGGGGCGGCCCATTACGCATTTAACGCCTGATGAGGCAGTATTGCAAATTGTGCAGTTTAGAAACGGTCGTGTATTTAAGCAAATTCCTGCGTATCCGTTTATGGATTACCTGCATTTGGAGCGGTTTTTTGATATTGAGGCCAACGATAAAATCCGTGTGGTTATCCAAAAGAACGGACAACCCGGTACCCGCCCCGCTGAACTGTGGTACGATTTAGATATTTCCACCGGCACCCTGGCGAGCAGCAACTCTATACGCTAACTGATGGATTAATTAAGCCACACTATTTCTACAAAGTCGCGCTCTTCTAAAACGCCTAGGCCCTAATGGGCGGGTCCTGCGGACAGCCACTCAATGCGCTGACTAACGATTAGTGGAGCCACCCTGTTTTTACAAAGTTGCTAACAAATTAATAAAATAAAAGTCATTCTGGAAGGTTTTTGTCCAGAATCTATTCCTTATTAAATAACGACAGATCCTGGACTACAACTTTCCTGGATGACGACAATGACCCAAGATGTAGATACTGAAAATTCTACGGGTTGCCAAACTTTACGAAATCAAAAAAGTCAGCCCCTAGGCTTTTCCCGGGGGCTGGTTCATTTTCTACTGGTTTAAAAGTTCACGCGCGGCTAAATTTCCGCCCGCCGAGGCCTTTTCCAGCCAAGCACGGCCCTCTTTTTTATCCTTGGGTACGCCAAGGCCTTTCCAATAAATCTGCCCGAGCACGTATTGCGCTGCCGTATCGTTTTGGTTGGCGGCTTTTTTGAAAAATTCAATCGCCAGCGGCACGGACCGCTCCGTGCCTTGGCCCTGCATAAGCATAAAGCCCGTCATATATTGCGCTTGGGCCAGTCCGCCCTCCGCCGCGTTGGAAAACCACGCAAAGGCGTCTTGGTAATTGGCCGGCTCGGCCTTATAGGCCCGCTCGCCCAGCGCATATTGGGCAGACGGATTTTTGGCTTGTGCCGCCGCGCCCAACAGTTCTAACGCCTTGTTTTCGTCTTTTTCGGTTCCCTCGCCTTTTTGGTACATTTCGGATAGTTCAAACGCTGCCGCGGGCAACTGTCCCTCCTGCCAGGCGAGTGTAAAATAGCGCAAGGCTTCCTCGTCGTTTTTGGTAACGGGATAGCCCATACGGTAGCCTTCCCCGGCGGAAAGTTGGGCTTGGGTGTTGCCCTGTGCGGCTAGTAATAAGGTGGCCGAAAAGCGGTTTACCACATCGTAAAAATCGGGGTCCGCTTCCCGCTGGGCGCGCAAGGCTTCCTGCGCTTCTTGGCTGCCCATAGCGGACGCCTTTAAATTCCACAAAATACTATCGCCCTTGCTTGCGGAAAGGCCGCCAAGACCCTCGCTGTAAAAGCGCGCGAGTTCCGCTTGCGCGGCTACATTGCCCGCCTGCGCGGAGAGTTTGAGGTAGGGAAGGGCTTCCTCATAATCTTGCTTTACCAATGTGCCTTGGATGTATAACTGCGCAAGTTTCCACGCCGCGCCCGTATCGCCCAGTGCAGCGGCCTTGCGGTACCACTCGGCGGCTTGCGCGCCGTTAGGCTCTACGCCAAGGCCCTGCGCATAAAAATCCCCGGTTTTTACCGCAGATGGCACGTCCCCGGCCTGCGCTTGGGTTAAAGTTTTAGCGAAAGTGCGCTGTTGCGGTGTTTTATAAAAAACAAACGCATATATCCCGGCCGCCACGAGCAGGGCAACCGCAATTTTTAGAAAATTTTTCATATAATTCCCCAGATGTTTTTATATCTCTTTTTATTATACCTGTTTTGTTGTTCGTCATAACGGGTAAACTTATATGCGTTCATATTTATAAGGTTATTATTCTGAATTTAGTGCCCCGCAGGGGCGGCGCGCAGTGTTCCGCCATCCCGTAGTGTTGTTATACGGGATCTGGTGTCGCGCAAGAGAACAGCAACAGCAGATTCCCGACTACGACCTTCGGGAATGACGGCTTTATGAACAAAAGAGGTCATCCTGGGTATAAAGGC
>NZ_DJOA01000042.1:0-5021 GCF_002437085.1 Candidatus Avelusimicrobium stercoris
GGCATAGCCGGTGGATTTTCATCCCATTAAAAACCCGGGGTTTTTAATAGCCCCGGGTTTTTTACAAAATCATCATACTGTCGCCAAAGGAATAGAAGCGGTATTTCTTTTCTACGGCTTGCAAATACGCCTCGTAAATAAAATCCTCTCCGGCGAAGGCGGACGTCATACACAAGGGCGTAGAGTCCGGGAAGTGGAAATTGGTAATCAGGCAGTCAATGGCCTTAAACTTGTAGCCGGGATAAATGAATAAATCCGTCCATTTTTTGCCCGGGTGCGTGATATGGTTATCGTCCGTAAAACTTTCCAAGGTACGGGTGCTGGTGGTGCCGCAGGAAAACACGCGTTTGCCCGCTTGGCGCACCGCGTTTAGCGTGTCGGCGGTTTCCTGGGTTACCTCGCCCAGTTCGGCCAGCATATGGTGATGTTCGGGTTCGCCGCGCAAGGGTTTAAACGTGCCCCAGCCGACGTGCAGGGTGATGTAGCAAATGTGTACTCCCTTATCCTTTAATTTTTGCAAAAGTTCCGGCGTAAAGTGAAAGCCCGCCGTGGGCGCGGCGATAGAGCCGTCGTACTTAGCGTAAACGGTTTGATAGCGCTCTTTGTCGGTTTCTATGCTGGGCGTAAGGCCGCTATGCTTGCGGGCCTTTTCAATATATTGCGGCAACGGCATAAGGCCGTGCTCGTTGCAGAAGGGCAAAATGTCTTCTTCGTTGAACTCCAAAATGGCTTCGTTGTTGTCCGTCCTGCCCAACACCTTAGCGGTTAAGCCAGAGCCAAAATCAAGCGTAATGCCCTCTTTGTAATCTCGCGTTAAAACGGCCCAAATATTGGGCTTTTGCATCGGGCGCACGAGGAGAACTTCCACCTTGCCGCCCGTCGGTTTATGCGCGAATAACTTGGCGGGGAAAACCTTGGTATTGTTGATGACCAAGGCGTCGCCAGGGTTAAAATATTCGTGGATATCGCGGAAGATGCGGTGTTCAATGGTATGTGTATCGCGGTGGAGTACCATTTGGCGCGAGGAGTCGCGCGGGGTGGCGGGCTGCTTGGCGATAAGCGGGTCTAAATCCAGTTTTTTAAAGCGTTCAAACATAAGTGTCCTCTATTGGAGCGTTTTGATTTCGGCTCCGGGGTAATAATTTTTTAAAATCTTGCGGTAATTTTTGCCGTCCTTGGCCATACCGTTTGCGCCGTCTTGGCACATCCCAATACCGTGGCCGTAGCCTTTGCCTTCAAAGCGGACGTCGTTTTTGCGGACGTCCAACTTGGTTATTTTGCAACTGCGGATGCCCGTGGCCAGGCGGAAGCGTCCGCACGGTACGGTTTTGGAGCCTTTGGCGGTTTTAATCATTAGATTGGTGGCGCGGCCCGTGTCGGTCTTGCGGGAAATTTTAATGCTTTTTAAAGCGCCCGTCAGCCCCACGCTTTTGGCGTAACTTTCTACCTTGTGCCGGGCGACGTTCATCGCCCATTTGTAACTTTTGGAGTGGCTGTCGTACTTGCAGGACGCGCCCGAAAGCGGCTTAATGGACTTTGCGCCAAAGTTCCAGCTGCGCACATCGTCCGTTGCGCCGCCGCAGTTGGCGTGGTAGTAGGTAAAAAAGAGTTTGTCCTCGTAAGTTAATACTTGCCCGCGGGTTTGGTCCACGGCTTTTTTGACGGAATCGTATTGCTTGCCTCCGCCTTTATACATTTGGCTGCGGACATCGGAATAAACGTCAAAATTTTGGTTTTTTACGCCCTCTAAGGTTTTTAGCGTATAGGTGCGCGCGGCCACGGCCTGCGCCTTTAAGGCTTCCAAGGGCCAGGTGTAACTCATTTCGTACGGGAGCACCCCATAGAGGTATGTTTCCAGCGGAGCGTGTTCCACCAAGTGAAAGGCGTTTTTCGCCGGGAGGATGTAAATTTTGCCCGAGTAACTGTTGTTATTCCAGCCCAGTATGGTATTGGCGGCGGGCTCCAAAATAATGGGTTGCGCGGCCTGTAACGTGCCTACTTGGATTTTCCCATTACCTAGGGCCTTTACGGCCAAGGTACCTGCGGCGGAAACCTTGTATTTTTTATCCAAATTTTTCGTGTAAATATATACCTTGCCGGAGTGTTTTATATAGGCCGATTTGGCCTTTTCGGCCAGTAGTACGCGCACGGTGGCCTCAGTATATTCTTTTTGTTTTTGCGGGTCCTGTGCGGGCGGTTCGGGCGCGCGGGCGGCTAAGGCGGAGGAGTCTATCTGCCCTTGCGCGGCGGTATAGGTTTGCGACGGACGTTTGGACGGCGCGGCGCACGCGCTTAAAAGCGCGGCGGTTAAAAGGAGTAAACAAAAGCGGGAGCGTTTTTTCATACTAAAAAAGCAAATCCGCGTGTTGTTTGCGGCCCATATGTTCGTAGGCTTTGCGCGTGGCTACGCGTCCGCGCGGGGTGCGCGCAATAAAGCCCGCCTTGATGAGAAAGGGCTCTATCACGTCCGTTAAAGTGTCCACGGCTTCGGACACGGCAATCGCTAAGTTGTCCACGCCCACCGGGCCGCCTGAAAAGCGGTCTATAAGCGCTTCTAAAATGCGTTTATCCACGCTGTCTAAGCCCTCGCTATCAATATCCAGGGAATCCATTGCCGTGGTGGCAATTTCGTGTGTGATAATACCGTTTCCCTTTACTTGGGCGAAGTCGCGCGCGCGGCGCAATAAGCGGTTAGCAATACGTGGCGTACCGCGGGAGCGTTTGGCCAGTTCGGTGAGTCCCGCACGGTCGGCCTCAATGTTTAAAAGCCGCGCCGAGCGTTCCAAAATATCGGTAATTTCCGGGATTTCGTAAAAGCCCAGGTTAAACACAATGCCGAAGCGGTCGCGCAGGGGGCCGGTTAGCAGGCCGGAGCGGGTAGTCGCGCCCACCAAGGTAAAATGCGGTACGGCCAGTTTTAAGGTCGTAGAGCCTGCGCCTTTGCCCGTGTTGATAAAAAAGGTAAAGTCTTCCATTGCCGGGTAGAGGGCCTCTTCTACCGCGGGGTTGAGGCGGTGGATTTCGTCAATAAACAAAATGTCGCCCTCGGCTAATTCGGTTGTCAGCATTGCGGCCAAGTCGCCCGGGCGCGCCAGCACGGGGCCGGACGTAACCTTGATGTTTACGCCCATTTCGCGCGCCAAAATGTTGGCAAGCGTAGTTTTACCCAAGCCGGGCGGCGCGTAAAAAAGACAATGGTCCAGGGCTTCCTTGCGGGATTTGGCGGCCGCAATAAAAATGCGTAAATTTTCTTTTAGTTTTTCCTGCCCGACGAACTCGTCCAAGGTGGCAGGGCGCAGGGCGGCTTCCAGCCCGGCGGACTCGTCGGAAAGTTGGTTGACGTCTAAAATTTCGTTTTGGTTGCTCATTTTTTCAGTACCCGCAGGGCCTCTTTGATGATGTCTTCAATCTTGCCGTTTAGGTTTACACCCTCGGTGTAAAGTTTTTCAATCGCGCGGCGCGATTCCGCCGCAGAATAGCCCAAGGCGGATAAGGCTTCCAGCACGCCGCTCATATACGGGGCTTCGTCCATTACTTTTATTTTGCTTTCGCCCTGTACGGTGATAGCGTCCATTTTGTCCTTTAAGGAGTTGATTAACTTTTCCGCCGTCTTAGCCGTAAAGCCGAAGATACCCGTCAAAATTTTGGGGTCGCGTTTTAAAATGGCGTTGTGGAAGTCCGCCACCGAGCGGAGGGCTTTGTTTAAAAATTCAAGTGCTTTTTTGGGGCCGGTGCTTGGAATAGCGGTTTTGAAGAGATACCAAAGCGCCTTGTCTTCTTTATTCAAAAAACCGTATAAAACCGTGCCGTCGTAGGGGGAAATGGATTCCGCCACATACAGGGCCACTTCGGTTCCTTCCGTCAGTTCCAGCGCGGAACTGTGCGCGAGGTTGACCTCGTAGCCGATTCCGCCGCACAAAATGACGGCGCCGTCTTCCTTTACTTCCAATACTTCGCCTTTTAAATACGCTATCATATCTTCATTTTACCATATTGGGCGGCAGGGCCGTTTGGCTGGCAAAATGCAGGATTTGCTCGGCGAGCGTTTGAGGGCGGAAATCTTGTTGGACGGTTAATTCCAGGCGCAGGGCATTGGTATAGCGGTTGAACCAAGTGCGCTGGCGTTTGGCGTATTGGCGGGTGAGCGTGGCCACTTGTTCCACGGCTTGCGTATGGGGGAGTTGCCCTTGTAAAAAGGATATTGCCTGCGGATAGCCCAGACTCTTTAAAGCGGGTGTATCGGGCGTATATCCCTCGTTTAGCAGGGCCTCGGCTTCCTGTGCCATCCCGTCAAAAATCTGGTCTGTGCGGGCCGAAATGCGTGCGTTTAACGCTTCTCTATCCCAGGCTAAATAGACCCAGACGGAGTTTTGCGGATTAGGAAGTTTAAAGAAATTACCGCTTTTTAGCGTGCTTGCAGGCTTGCCCGTCAGCCAGCACAGTTCTAGGGCACGCATCGTGCGTTGTACATTGCCCATAGGGATATTTTGTGCGGAAACGGGGTCCAAGGCCATAAGTGCCTGATGCAGGCCCTCTTTGCCCGATTTTGCTAGTAAGGCGGAAAGTTGTTCGCGCGTTTGGGGTGTGGAAGCGGGCAGGTCATCCATCCCCACAAAATAGGCGTGCAGCCACATACCCGTACCGCCCGCAAAAATAAGTGGACGGTTGGAATTTTCAGCGGCGATTTGGCGCGCTTTTTTTACAAAGGTTCCGGCGTTACAGGTTTCGGTAACGTCCAAAAAATCCACCAGATAATAGGGAACTCCGTCCACGGTGTAGGCTCCGTTTTGGTACGAGCCCAGCGGCTTGGCCGTGCCGACAGTCAGGCGTTTATAGACTTGGCGGGAATCGGCCGAGAGAATAATCCCGTTTGATTGGCGGGCAAGTTCCAAGGCGAGTTCCGTTTTGCCGGAAGCGGTCGGGCCGCATAGGACGATGGGTTTCATAAACATATTGTATAAAATAAGCGTTGTTTATTCTTGGAAAGGCAGTTTGGGGCTGTTCTTTTTAAAGGGGTTGTT
>NZ_DJOA01000042.1:5179-20878 GCF_002437085.1 Candidatus Avelusimicrobium stercoris
AACAAGGAGAAAAAATGAAAGGTTTTATGAATATTTTATTCTTGTCGTCATCCTGGAAAGTCGTAGTCCAGGATCTGTTGTTATTTAAAAAAGAAAACGACAACAACGGATCCCCGAACCCTGCGGACAGTAGAGTTTCAGAATCTAGCGTTTGGGCTGTTTGTCGTGGTTTTACCTTGATAGAACTCTTGGTTGTTATACTGATTGTTGGCATACTGGCCGCGGCGGCGCTGCCGTCGTACCGGGTGGCGGTAGGAACCAGCCGCGTGGCGACGATGTACGCCTTTATGCGCGCGGTGGACCAAGCCCAACAGCACTTTTATATGCAAACAAACCGCTATGCCACCAATTTTGATTCGTTGGTTATTGCCCTGCCCGCCGGGTTTAAAAAATATACTTCTACACAAGTGGGCAATAGTGATATGTTTTGCTACCTTAGAGATACGGATGCAAACGGCAACCCTAGCAATTCGGTTGTCTGTGAGGAGAAAAAAAATCACGTTTCCTTAGTAAAATTTTACATATATGAAGATACCTCTTGTTGGGCCCCTTCCTTGGATGTTGGAGATATTCCTAATAGAATTTGTCAAAATTTGTCGGGAAGAGATAGTCCAAGCGGTAGTGATTCTGGAAAAACGGGATACAGTTACTCTCTGCGATAAATATAAAAACCCCCGGTTGGTGCCGGGGGTTTTTATAGGTTATTTGCGATTTTGGAAACTAGTTGCCTTCAAAAAGGGCTTCGTCCTTTTGAATTTTGTTGCAGATTTTGTTGCATTTGCAGGTGCCTACGCAAACCTCAGGCAGTTTGAGCAAAATGCGCGTGTCGCAATCGTTAAAATCATCCGCCATTTCGCTGATGATTTTAGCGTCTTTTTCGGCCATTTTTACAAATTCAATACCGATCGTATATACATTTTCGCGCTGTTTCACCCACGCCAAGCGGGCCTGCACTTCCATTTTACCCGTGCCGGGCAGTTGCAAACTGATGGAAAATTTGTCGGCCAGCGGCGCGCCCAAAAAACTAATCATACGCATACCAGAAGCGGACAAGTCCGCCAAAATGGCGACCAAGGACGTTTCCTTACCGTCGGCAGTTTTGTAATGCAAGTTGACCGGTTCAATCAAATTGCTGATGACCGGCATACGCGGATGTCTGCGTTTTTCAGGAAAATGTTGTTTCATAAAATTAGTCCCTCGCAAATAATAAGGTTCCGTCGGCCTTATCAATAGTGGTTTTTACGACGGAGCCAACGGGGTAAGACTTACTCGTCTTTACCCAAAAGTTGCCGGAAGAGCGGCCTTTGTTTTCACTTTCCAAAAGCACTTCCTGCACGGTGCCGACCTGCGCTTGATACGCCGCGTCGGATAAACCTCTTACTTTATTTAACAAAATATCAAGCCGTTCTTCCAGTATATTTTGCGGTAAGAGCTTCATTTTGGCCGCCGGAGTACCCAGACGGGGGGAATATTTAAAGCAATAGGCCGCAAAAAATCCCGCTTCGTCCACGAGGGAGAGCGTCTCTTTAAAATCGTCTTCCATCTCCGTCGGAAATCCTACAATAATGTCCGTAGAAATGTTAAACCCGCAGTCCTTCAAGGCGCGGACTTTTTCCAAAAATATTTCGCGCGTGTAGCCGCGTTTCATTTCCTGCAAAACCTTGGTGGAACCGCTTTGCACAGGCAAATGGACGTGGCGGGCGATTTTGGGGTTATCCTTAATGGCGGCTAAAAATTCCGGCGTAAAATAAATGGGGTGCGGGCTCGTAAAGCGCACGCGCTCCACGCC
Organism: Candidatus Avelusimicrobium stercoris; assembly: GCF_002437085.1. Taxonomy (NCBI): domain Bacteria; kingdom Pseudomonadati; phylum Elusimicrobiota; class Elusimicrobia; order Elusimicrobiales; family Elusimicrobiaceae; genus Candidatus Avelusimicrobium; species Candidatus Avelusimicrobium stercoris. The sequence continues at coordinate 6,969 of NZ_DJOA01000042.1, forward strand.
GGGCAAGCGGCTGACTTGGTTTAATAAATCAGCAAAGGAAGTATTTTCAAATTGATAGGCGTTGACCGTTTGCCCCAAGAGCATAATTTCCTTGGCGCCCGCCTTGGCTTTTTGGGCGGCGTCGGCCAAAATATCCGCTACGGGCAAACATTTTACGGGTCCGCGCACGCTGGGCACAATGCAGTACGAGCAGGCAAAATTGCACCCGCGCATAATGGTTACATATCCCGTTAAGCCGGAAGCGAGCAAATTATGCTCTTGCCCGGGCGCGTTAAAAAGGCCGCTGGCATCCAAGGTATCGGCGAAGTGTTCAATTTCTTTGGCGCCGGAAACAATGTCTAAAAAGGGATATTTCTTTTGAAGTGCTTTCCCTAATCGTTGGGCGGCACAGCCCGCAAAGATAATCACGCGGCCCGGCTTTTCCCGTTTCCACGCGGCCAAACGGCCCAAGAACGATACGGCACGGTGTTCGGCGTGGTCGCGCACGGTGCAGGTATTGATAAGGGCGATGTCGGCCTCGTCCAACTGGTCGGTATATTGCGCGCCGCGCGCCGCTAAATGCGCAAACATTTCGTCGGAGTCGGCCACGTTCATTTGGCAGCCGTAGGTTTGAATAAATACTTTGGTCATAGATAAAAAAGCAAGGCGGCCCTTACAGGAACCGCCTTGCTGATAGGTTAATTAGAACAAGTCGCTGATTTTTTTGATGCTTTCCAACAGCGGCTGCGCCAAGTGAATTTTAATCACGCGGCGGCCTTTGGCCTGCAACGCCTGGAAATCGCCCAACGCCTGCGCATTGCAGAGTTGGCCGAAGGTATAGTGCTGGCCCGGGATTTTGATATCGTTGGCCGGTTCGGCGGACAAAATCAAAAATACGCCGTTGTTTCCGTCGCCTTTATGCAACTGGCCCGTAGAGTGCAGGTAGCGCGGCCCGTAGCCAAACAAGACGGCGCGTTTGGTGCGAAGCATAATTTTGTCGCGCAGACCGAGCAAGGCTTTTTCGGTTTCCTCGGACGGATAGACATACGGGAGCAAGGCCACATAGTCGTTGCTTTCCAAGAGGGAATACAGGTCTTGGGCCAAGGTTTCCAGTTTTACTTCGCCGGCGATGTCGGAAGAGACCAAAATCGGGGCGGTTGTTTCGGGCGACACATTGCCTTTTTCCAAGTCGGCCAAGAGGTTCTTTGTGCGGGTTTTGGCGTCTTGTACGTTGGGTTGGTCAAAGGGGTCAATGCCCAAAATAGCGCCTGCGGCGGCGGTGGCAATTTCCCACAGCAGGAACATTGCGCCTAATTGATAGACGTCGTCCATTTTAATCGTGAACACGGGGTAACTGCGTTCAGCCAAGTCGGCGGCAATGGCGCTGACGCGTTTGTCGTCTTCGCTGCCCGTGGACAAGTGCACAAAGAAGCGGTCTTCGCGGTAGTCAAAGTTTTGCGTGAGCGTTTCGCCCGCCACCGGAACAATGCCCTTACCTTCTTTACCCGTGGATTCGGCTACCAACTGTTCGGCCCACAAGCCGAAAGTGGCGAAATCTTTGGGGGTTAAAAGGGTCATTTTGTCCTTGCTGTGGTTGACGTTGCAAGCACCCATATAAGCGCCTAACTGCACGGCGGCGTTGCCTTTTTCGGGGGCTTCGGGGCCGAAGGTTTCGGCTTGTTCTTTGGCAATGGCCAGTAAGCGTTTTACATCTACGCCCATAATGGCGGCGGGCACAATGCCGAAGAAGGACAAGGCGGAAAAACGGCCGCCGATATCCGAGGGGTTAATAAAGGTTTTGCGGAAGCCGTTCTTTTTGGCGAGCGCTTCCAACCCGGTACCCGAGTCAGTGATAGCCGCAAAGTTTTTACCGGGTTCTTTTACGCCGGCTTTCTTTACTTCGTCGTAGAAATAAGCGAATTGGGAGGAGGGTTCCACCGTGCCACCGGATTTGCTGGCGAAGATGAATAAGGTTTCCGCCGGGTTAATGCGGGCGCGGGCGGCGCCAATCCAGTCCGGGTTGGTGGTGTCTAACACGATAAGTTCCGGCCAGCCGTTTTGCTTACCGAATACGGTGCGGAACACTTCGGGCGCGAGCGAGGAACCGCCCATACCCATAATTACGCAATGTTTGAAATTTTGTTTTACGTCTTCGGCAAAGGCGAGTACATCGTCAATGCGTTCCAACGTCCAGTTATAGACTTTTTGCCAGCCTAAAAACTTGACGATAAAGTCCATACTTTCTTTATCTTGTTTCCAAAGAGTGGGATCCTTGGCCCAGAATTTGGTATTAAACTCTAATCCTTCCAGTTTAATTTCCCCTTCGCGGACAATTCCTTCGGCCATCGGGTTTGCTTGTGTATTCATACGTTCCATCCTTATTTTTTATTTAAAATTCGCGTTTTCAATCGCTTTAACTTTATTTAGCCTCATTTCGTGGCGGGTTCCCGTCAAAAAGGAGGCGTTTAAAAATCGTTCGGTCAGTTCCTCGGCCACGGCCGAGCCGATGATACGCGCACCCATACATAAAACATTGAGCGCGTCGTGCTCTACGGCTTGTTTGGCGCTGTACGCGTCGTGGCAGACGCACGCGCGCACGCCCTTGGTTTTGTTGGCCGTAATGCACACACCTACCCCGCTTCCGCACAGCAAAATGCCGCGGTCGGCTTGTTGGGAAGCCACCAGTTTGGCCACTTTGTCGGCGTAGTCGGGGTAATCGGCGCGTTCGCAACTAAACGTGCCGCAATCAATTACTTCGTGCCCCAAGCGGCGTACAACAGCCGCTACGGTTTCTTTCAGCGGGAATCCCGCGTGATCACATCCTATTGCTATTTTCATAAATTTAATATGCCTGGTCCACTAAATCGCACATACAATGGCCCATAAAAATATGACAGGCTTGAATATGCGGCGTATCCTTTACGTTTACCACAAGCGGCAAATCGCACATATCCTTAATAGTGCCGCCGTCCTTGCCCAAAAAAGCCGCCGTAAAGCAGCCTTTGTGTTTGGCAAGGCCCAAGGCTAAATAAACGTTTTTGCTATTTCCGGAGGTGGAAATACCGATGACCACATCGCCCGGCTGGGCAAACCCGTCAATCTGGCGGGAAAAAACCACATCGTAAGAATAATCGTTGCCGATGGCGGTGAGGGTGGAGGAGTTGGTGTTTAACGCAAGCGCCGGCAGGGACGGGCGTTCCTTTTTAAAGCGTCCCACAAATTCCGCCGCAATATGCTGCGCGTCGGAGGCGCTCCCGCCGTTGCCCATTAAAATTACTTTATGCCCGTTTTTAAAGGCTTTTAGCACCTCGGCGGCCAAGGTTTCCACCTTGTCCGAAAGGTGTTCTTTTACATATTCAACGGCTTTAATTAATTCGTCGGCTTGTTGCTCTACAAACATTTTTAACTCCTTTAAATTTGTTCAATGGCGTTTTTATCCACCCAGCCTTTAATCCCCTGGGATTTTACAATAACCTCGTACCAGGAATCCTTTTCGTCCTGCACGGTTAAAAGGTGCCCTTGTGCTACGCTTGCGCTGGCGGGGAAATTGGTTCCCGGCCCGCTGCGTATTTCCGCCACCGGAGCGGCTACTACGGCCAAGGGTTCCGTTTCGGCCTTATGTCGCATATAAAACCATCCGGCCGAAAGCAAAAATACTACGGCCACGGTTGCGGTAATTCTTCCGCCGCGGCGTTTTAAAACCCATACGCACGCGAGCAAACAGAACACCCACCATAAAACCATTGTCAGTCCTTTTAGTTCGCTGTAAGACAAACTGAAAAACGCCTTATGCAATATGGGCGGCACCCCGGCAGGAACCAAACTTTCGCCCCCGGCGGATAAAGCCAAGGCTAAATTATTGCGGATATCCGTGTTGCGCGGGGCCAACTTAAAGGCGTGGTAATAATTCGCGGCGGCCAAGCCCATACTGCCCATTTTAAAATAGCAATTACCTATATTGTAGTAAACATAAGGGTCGTTTGGGTGAGATTTTAAATCATATTCATACAGGCCCAAGGCGGCGGAGAACTTGCCTTGGCGGTAAAACTCTTCCGCATTTTGCAGGGGCGTTTGGGCAAAAACAGAAGTAAACCCGAGTAAAACAAAAACTAAAATAAACAAGTGTTTCATTTGGTTTCTTCCTCCATTAGTTTTAATACGTCTAACCCCTGTGCGGCCAGATTCTGCGGGTCTAGCGCGTCGGGAGAGCCGGGGGCAAAGCGGGCCGTTTCCAGCCGCTGCCAAAGCAAAGAAAAAGCTTCGGCGGTGGCGGGAGTAACGCCGCTTTTTTGCAGAGCGGTTACAATCGCGCGCAGGGGCAGGCTGCCCGTACCGATGTTTAATTTTTGTTGCAAATAGCCAGATAAGGCCTCGGCCACCTGTTCGTCGGACACCGCTCGTTTAAGCAAATTTTTAGCGTGCGTGTAGGCGCGTTTGCGGGCCATAGATTTCCGGCCAAAGGAAGCAAAAAATACGCTAAGGCCCAAAATTACCAGCGCGGCCCAGTTTACGTCCTGCCACGCACTTAACCGGGCCAGTACGGACGGTTCCGGCGCGTAAGAGGTTTTTAAATAGGCAATGTCCTTTCCTAAGGTTTGAAAGCCGCTCCCCGTGTGGGCTACGGAACCGAAATCAAAGCCGCTTTCCTTTTTGGTGGAGGGGGAAACAGATATTGTAATGGGTTCCGTTTGTAAAGTTTTGTATTGGCCGGAAGCCGGATTAAAATAAGACCATTTAACGCCCGGGACAACGTAAATGCCCGAAGCGGACGGCACCAGCACCGTTTTAAATTCCTTATACCCGCGTACTTGGTCAGACGACGGTAAGGAACCTGCGGCAGCCGCCGCGGGGTACATTTTAAATCCGGGAATCTGCGGCCAGTTTAAATCGCCTGTGCCCTTTAAATTGCCCGGGCCCTTTACCGTAACGGTAACCGTAACGGCTTCCCCGGCTTCCACTTGTGTTCTGTCGGCTCCGGCGGAAAGGGTATAACCCTGACCTACGGCGCCGTAAAAGGAGTTCGGTTTTCCATTGGCAGGAAGCAGTCGGATTTGGAGTGAAATTTCCTTAGATGTGGCTGTTTTTTCCGCCCCTAGGGCTGATCCGCCAAACAGGCGGTCCAGCGGAGAAAGCGACGCGGATCCGGTGCGGTATTGCACGACGGCCTCTCCTATAGAGGCCGCGCCGGGTGCTGCCCCCGTAACGGTGTAGCGTTGTTCGTTGTAGCGGTACAGCACGCCGTTAATGCTTTGGGTCCCTTCGGCCGATCCGGCATCTTCCATAAACAGGTTATACACGGCAGGTTTTTGGTAGGGGGCGTCGTAAAATTCGCGGGAATAATAAAAGCGTACCGCTAAGGTAACGGCTTCGTTTACATAGGGTTTTTTATTGCTTACGGCGGATACCAAAAAGTAATTTTCATTTCCGCGGGCGTAGGCTTGGTTCATCAAATTTTGTGTAAGCAAGGGCAGGCTTTCGTCCGCCTTTTGCACTTGGCGCGAAATGGCGGCCGTATTAATGGATGAGTCATATGTCCCGTTGGTTACGGCACGGCCTGTGCTGGTGGCCGGGCGGTTGTTTTGCACTCCTTGGGAATTGCGGTAAATGCTGATAGAAATCGGGTCCGTCTTATAGGTTTTTCCGTTATATTTAACGGTTACGGCACCAATGTCTGCCTTGCCCACAAAGCGTGGCAGCATTACATAGCGGAAGACCGAGGTGCTTTTGCCGTTGATAGAGGTTTGGTCAATTTCGCGCGAATAGACGTTAAACGCGGGCAAACTGGGCAGTTGCGGCATTGTCAGCGGGCTGACGGCCCCCTGTACGGTTACGGTTAGGGTGATTTCGTCATCCAGCGTGAGCGAAGTTTTATCCACCGAAGCCGATACTGAAATTTGCGCCCAAGCAAGCCCGGTAAAAAACAGCAAACAAAGGGAAAAAAGGAGTTTTTTAAGCATATTACCAGTCCTTCTCCACCGTGGGGTCTTGCGCCTCGCCCGGTTGGGTGGGCTTTTTGTATTCGTTTTCGCGCGCCATTTGCATTACGCGGTCCGCATCGTCCTTATTCATTGTATCTTGGGGCTTGGACGGTTGTTCCTCTTGCCCTTTATCCTGTGGGGCTTGGCCCTTGTTGTTTTGGTCCAGCTTGCTTTGGTTAGAGGAGTTATTGTTGCTGTTTTGCTGGTTTTGGTTGTTCTGGTTTTGCTCGCTTTGCTGTTGCTCAATAATCAGTTGCAAATTGTGCACGGCCTCTTTGTCTTTGGGATTGGCGACAATGGCTTGGCGGTAGGCGGAAACGGCTTTTTCCTTATCGCCTGCGCGGTAGTAGGCGTTGCCTAGGTTGAAGAGCGCGTCTTGGCGGAGTTTACCGTTTTGCTCGGCGGTGTTTTCAAAGGCTTTTTCGGCCGCTTGGTAATCCTTTAAATAGTACGAGGCCGCCCCTGCGCCGAAAGAGGCTTGCTCTTTATGGGGGGCTTTTTGCAAGGCCGTTTGGTATTTAGCCAAGGCTTGGCCGTATTTTTTATCTTGGTATAACTTGCCCGCTTCGCGCAAATCCCCGCGCACGCCCGCAAAGGCGGACGAAGCGGAGAGAATAAGTAAAAAGCAAGCAAGTTTCTTCATAAGTCTATTTTACCTTTTTTGGGCATTATTTCGCTTATTGCCGCGCGGCCACAGCAGAAACGCGGCCAAACACAAAATAGCCAGCGCCAGCGGAAGGGCGTAGCGGTTCTTGTAAACCGCGCGCGACGCGGCCCGGGCGGAGGTTTTGTCTAGCCCTTTTACCGAGGCTTCCACCTTGGCCGCCACTTGTGCGGGCGTGGTGTAGGCAATATACGCGCCGCCGGTGGCCTGCGCCAGCGCGAGCAGCGTTTTTTCATCCAGTTTAGAAACAACAGTTTTGCCCGTTTTGTCCTTTTTATATTCTAAAATCTTGCCCGTTGCGTCCAGTTTGGCGGGGATTAATGTGCCGTCTTTGGTACCGATACCGATAGCAATCACACGGATGCCGTTTTTAAGGGCGGTTTCCTGCGCGACTTTCAATTCTTCGGGGGAGTGGTCCTCTCCGTCCGTCAGCAAAATAAGGGCCTTTTGCCCGGGATATTTGGCCAGCATACGGGCCGCCAAATTGACCGGGGCAGCTAACGAGGTTCCCGGTACGGGCAGCATATCGGGCTGTAAGGAGTTAATAAAATAGGTCAGCGCGTCTTCGTCCGTGGTGATTGGGCATTGGACATACGCCTGCGAGGTAAACGCCAAAATGCCGATACGCTCGTCTTTTAAATTGTTGACGAGCATTTTGAGCATTGTCTTGGCATTATCCAAGCGGTCGGGCTTTAAATCGCGCGCGCGCATAGAGGTGGAAACGTCCACCGCGATAACCGTTTGCGCAAATGAGCCTTGCACCTCTATTACTTCCGTACCCCATTGGGGCCCGGCTAAGGCCACAAATAAAAAGAATAAAAAGAGGCCGAAGCACGCGCTGCGCTTCCAGGTAACTGGGCGCAAGTTGGCGGTTAATTTTTGGTAAGCCTGCGCGCCGAAGAGGGTGGCAATCAAGCGGTTTTTTAATTTTTTGCCCGACCACGCCACCAGCCACGCCAGCAGGGCCGCCGGGATAAAATAAACCAAAAACCAAGGATTTGCAAAAAGTTCCATATCAGGGCACCTTTATTAAAAATAGTTTTTCCAAGATAAACGCCGCACCCGCCAGCAAAAGCGCCGCCAGCAAAAGCGGTTGGTAAAAATCAGTACGGTTGACGGTGGAACTGGGAGCGAATTGTGTTTTTTCCAGTTCGTTAATCATATCGTAAATTTTGGCGAGTTCCGCCTCGTTTTTGGCGCGGAAGAATTTTCCGCCCGTTGCGTCTGCTATTTCCAACATCAGCCCTTCGTTAATTTCGTCCTGTGCGCTGGAATACAAACTTTGCTGGGGCGCGCTGGCCGTACCAATGGTGTAAACGCGGATACCATACGAAGCCGCGGCCTTGGCGGCAAGCATCGGGTCAATGGTTCCGGCGTTGGAATCGCCGTCCGTCAGTAAGATAACGATTTTGCTTTTGGCCTTGCTGTCTTTTAAATGGTTGGAAGCCACCGCGAGCGCATCGCCGATAGCCGTATAGTTGGGGTCCACTACGCCTAAATATAAGGTGCTTAAATATTCCAGCAGTGCTTCGTGGTCCAAGGTGAGCGGGGCTTGCAGCATTGCCTGTTTGGCAAAGGCCACTAGGCCAATACGGTCCGTCGGGCGCTTTTTAATAAAACGGGCAGCGGTTTCCTGCGCGGCTACAAAGCGGTTAGGGTAAAAGTCCTGCTTTTGCATAGAGGCAGACACGTCCATTAACAAAATAATATCCACGCCCTCGGTGGGGGGAACGACGGTGCGGTCCACTTTTACGGGCCGGGCGAGGGCGGCTGTCATCAAAATAAGTGCGCCTGTATATAGCGAAATAGGCACCCAACGCGTAAAAAGTACGCGCAGGGAGGTTTGTTCTACCATTAAATGCGCCAAGGGATAGGAAATTTGGCGGCTGAACGCCCTCCTTAATACGGTGTGCGTGATAAGCACGGCAAAGGGGATAATAAGCAGTAAAAACGCCCACGGGTGCATAAATTCCGCCCGCCCGTCGGATAAGCGTTCAAACAGCAGGCCGCCCAGCGATACCGCGCATAAAGCCGCGGCTGCCGCCGTGCAAACTGCCTGCGCTTTGGGCGCTCGGCGGGTGATAAGCCCGGCCGATAAAGCGCCCAGCAAGAGCAAAACGCTGATTAAAAAGAAATAAATCATTTTTTAACCTCCTGCGCAGGGGCTAGTTCCTTGGGCGAGGTTTCCACAATAATTTCGCGCAAGAGTTGGATATCGCGGTTGCGCGTATCCAAACTGGGTACGGCCTTGGCAAATTTTACGAGATCGCCCGAACTTAAAAATTGGCGCAACTGCGTGCGCAGCGGGGCCAACTTGGGCATTGTTTTAATGCGGGCTAAAATTTCGGCAGATGTATCGGCGGACGCGTCTATTTTTAATTGCCGCCATAAATATTCGCGCAAAATGTCGGTAAGGGTGTTGTAAAATACCTTGTATTGGGCATTTTCCCACAGCCCGCTGTCTAATAACGCGTCAATTTGCGAGAGGGCAATTTCGTTGCCGGGGCGCGGGTCCTCGGGTTCGGCGGAGACGGAGAGTTCCTTTTCGTGCAGTTTTTTGTGCCACGCATACAGTACATAAATAAGCGCGCCTAACAATAGTGCGGCAATTAGCCACGCCAGCCACCCGGCGGGGATGGACGGATTGCGGATTTCCCGCAGGTTTTTGTCGTTAAAGGTTTTTGCGGGGGTAATGTCTATATAGGCTTCGGTCTTTGTCTGGGCGGCGGTGCGGCCGTTTTGCACGAGGTTAAACGTAACCGTAAAGGTGGATTTGCCCAAGGTAAAGGGGAGCACCGTAAAATCGTATGTCAGCGTGCCGGGCGAATTTTGTTTAGCGGACATTTGGGTAATTTCAAAATCCTTGGAAAGGGAATTTTCGTCCACACTTACCTCGTAGCCCGGCGTGTGGCTTAAACTAAATTGCAGAGCAAAGGGCGCGGCAAAGGGAACTTTATCCACGGCTTTTTGTTCAATTAAGTGTATTTCCTGCGCCCCGCAAAGAGCAAAGGAAAACAAAAGGGAAAATAAGGTAAAAAGTTTTTTCATATTATTTTCTTATTTTTTTGGCGCGTTGTTTAAAAAACGCAATTACCGGGTCCGCCGGCGCTTGGTCGGTGCGGACGAAAATAGGCTCAATCTTGTACGGGTTAAAAAGGGCGCGCAGGTTGATATTTTGGTGTTCCGCGTGCTCGGCCAGCGCCGCGTTTAGTTCACTAGACGACAGACACAAAAAATCTTCTTCCCCGGTTTCCGGGTCTATTACGTCTATGCACGCGGGCACGGGGGGGATAAACTTTTCCAGTTTGTCTTGGATAACTACCGGGATTAAATCAAACTTTTTGGCCGCTAATTTAAAGGGTTTGGAAAATGAGGAAACGGGCGCCAAAAAATCGGAAATTAAAATCAAAATGCCTTGGCGTTTAATTACCTTGGATAACGTTTCTAAGCACAGGCCAATGTCCGTACCGCGCCCGGCGGGCTCAAAAGCCACCAGTTCGCGGATGAGACGTAAGACGTGCTTTTTGCCTTTTTTTGGGGGGACAAAGAGTTCTATCTTGTCTGAAAACAACATTAAGCCCACTTTGTCGCTGTTTTTGATAGCGGAAAAGGCAAACAGCGCGGAAAGTTCCGCCGCCAGTTCTTGCTTTAATTTGTCCGTAGAGCCGAAACGCTGGGACGCCGACACGTCGCACGCAATCATCAGCGTCAGTTCGCGTTCCTCATTGTACTTTTTAATATAGGGGATGCCCGTGCGGGCGGTTACGTTCCAGTCAATGGAACGGATGTCGTCGCCCGGGGTATATTCGCGCACCTCGGCAAATTCAATGCCTTGGCCTTTAAACGCGCTTAAATACTCCCCGGCGAACGTTTCCGACACCAGTTTGTTCGTCTGGATTTCTATTTGGCGTACTTTTTTTAAAATTTCCGCGGTATCCATTTTATCCCCCAAGCCAAGAACTACGGTACGTCCACCGCGTCAAAAATTTGTTTAACGATTTGGTCGGACGTGATGTTTTCGGCTTCCGCTTCGTAGGATAACAGTACGCGGTGGCGCAGCACGTCTAAACCGATAGCCTTGATGTCTTCGGGCGTTACAAAGCCGCGCCCGTTTAAGAACGCGTAGGCCTTGGCAGCCTGCGTAAGGAAAATGGTCGCGCGCGGGCTGGCGCCGTAGGCGATGAACGAAGCCAAATTATCCAACTTGGCCGATTTAGGGTCGCGGGTGGCAAACACGAGGTCCACAATGTAGTTTTTGATTTTTTCATCTACATAAATGGAATCGGTTACTTGGCGCGCCTTTAAAATCATTTCCGGCGTAACATTGGTATTTACGGTAATGGTTTGGTGGGAGGACATCCGCTCCAAAATCAGTTTTTCTTCTTCCTTGGTGGGATAAGTTACCATTACTTTAAGCATAAAGCGGTCCACCTGCGCTTCCGGCAAGGGGTAAGTTCCCTCTTGCTCCACGGGGTTTTGCGTGGCCAGCACCATAAAGGGGGACGGCAATTTATAGGTTTGTTCGCCGATGGTTACCTGCCGTTCCTGCATTGCTTCCAAGAGCGCGCTTTGCACCTTGGCCGGGGAACGGTTGATTTCATCGGCCAGTACAAAGTTGGAAAATACGGGCCCGCGCTTGGGGTAAAAGAGCCCATCCTTGGGGTTAAAAATAAGCGTACCCGTGATATCGGCAGGCAATAAATCAGGCGTAAACTGAATACGCTGGAACTGGGCGTGGATGGCTTGCGCCAAGGTCTTTACGGCCAAGGTTTTGGCGAGGCCCGGCACGCCTTCAATCAAAATGTGTCCGTCGGCCAGTAAGGCTACGAGCATTTTTTCAAGCAACGCTTCCTGCCCTACAATTACCTTGCCGACTTCGCGCTTTAAATCTTGTAAGAATATACTTTCCTGCTGGACTTGTTTATTAAGTGTGGTGATATCCATACGTCCCCCTTATGACGGACTGATCCGCCTGGTTTCTTTCCTATATTATAAATAAATTGTGTTTGCTGTAAAAGCCTAAAATGGGTTACTTTACTTGGGCGGCTTTTTTGCGGCGTTCCAGTTCTTTGGCCTGTTTTATGGCTTTAACGGCTTTGAAAATCATCCATACGCCAATAAAGGGCGGCACACAAGTAATAAGCAGAACCGGCCAGAAAGCAAATGGCATTTTGAACCAGAAAAAAGAAAGGGGAAAGCCGATAAGCAGAAGGCAAAATATTCCCGTAGCGAGAAAAACATATCTTGCTTCCTTATTATAGGGGCATAAAATGCCGTAGTCTATGTAATCTTGAAAGAGTGTGCGGATTTTATTGGCGGCTTCTTCATCGCGCGGACTGTATGAACTCTTTGGGTTTACGAAGAAAGTAAATGATGCAAAGCGGTGCCGCTCGTCCAATAATTGGGGGATAAATACAAGCGGTCTAGCGGAAAAATGCTCACAGGCAAAGTTTTTATTCTCTTGCGTAAACGAGATTTTGCACGAACCTACCACCGGGCGGTGCCCATTTTTAGTAGGCATATCAAAGGCGGTAATCGTGAGGAAGAAATGGGTTTCCTTATACGGCAAAAAAACAGGCAGAACCCCTTTGTTATATTCCAGTTTTACGCCTTCGGGTAAAAATTCTACCACACGGATAGAAGGGGTGGATTTCCCAGACGGCGAAAAGCGTTTTACAAGACGGTAGAGGATACCAACTACAAAAAATAGCACGAGAAAAGGCAGCGCCTTGAAGACAAGAAGCGCCACCACATCCCCTTTACTCATTTCCGCCACAAGGGCATTGTAAGATTGCCAAGAAACCTCACCACCCAACATAAAAAAGAAACAAGAGCCTAATGCCATAAACATCACTACGACGAGGATTTCCTGCAAAGAAATATAAGTGCTTGGGTTTTTTATTTTAATGCGCATTAGGGTCTCCTGCGAAAAAGGGAGTATAAACGGGCCAGCAAAAAGCGTTTGCCGTCCAAAAGTTTGTCCGCCGTGGGGCGTAGTGCCAAATTTTTATAAAGTTCCGAGGTCATTTCTTCTCCTTATATAACTTTATATATTATCGTAGAATTTGCGGCAAATTACAAGAAGAAAATAAAAAAGCCCCCGCTTGTGTGCGGAGGCTGTTAGCAGCAGGACAAAACTATTTAGCGGCTTCGTCGTAAATGGCCATACCTGTTTTGCCGATGACCATTACCTTATTTACCTTGGGCATATGGCAGATTTCGGGCAAGTGTTCGCTTCCAAAATCCAAGTACACCAATTTTTCGGTGGCGGACGCGTTGCGGATGACGTGCGCGCCTTCCGGCCCGGTGGGGAACGTAATCGCGTCGCCCGCCTTCAAGGTTACTTCCTTGTCGTGCAGTTGGACGGCTGCGGTACCGGAAATGACATAGAAAACTTCTTCGTTCATTTCGTGCCAATGGTAACCATAGGCAAAGTGCCCAGGCTGCACTTCCACGAAGTTTGCGTGCAGGGTGGAAATATCGCTATGCGGAATAATTTCCTTTACGGTAAATTCGGCCCCGTTGGCGGACATAAATTGCCCTTTTTCGTTTTTGTAATTTTTAATTTCAACTTTCTTCATATTCTTCTCCTTTATATATAAGGGGAACTTTTGTCCCCAGGATGACACTAGATATTTTGCCTTTATTGGTTTATTTTGTAAAGTAGGCACTTTTTTGTATGCTAGTAGCCAAAAAGTAACTAATGCGGTATAATAGAAATATGCTTACTAAAAAGAATTTGCCGCCCTGCCCGGTGGCGGTACTACTTAAATTAATAGGTAATAAGTGGAAGATACTTATTATAAGGGATTTACTGACGGGTACGAAGCGTTTTGGCGAACTGAAAAAGAGCGTGGGGTGCTCCCAAAAGGTGCTTACAAGCAACCTAAAAGAAATGGAAGAAAATAAATTGCTCACGCGCAAAGTGTTTGCCGAGGTGCCACCGCGGGTGGAATATACACTCACCAAAACGGGTTTATCCCTAGACTCTGTGCTAAAAGAAATGGCCGCGTGGGGGGAGAAATACCGACGGGGTTTAAAGAAATAGTTGCAAAATATTTTTGATATGTTATATAATAAATATACGCAAACGAGATGAGTTTGCAAAGCAGTAAAAAGACTTGACAATTTGATTTAAATATGTTTTAATATAAATGTAGTCAGTAAGCATACTACAAGTTTTCAAGAGTTTTTAAAAAGCACTTGACAAACCAGATAAAAAAATGCTTAAATAAAAGAGTAGTAAGGGTTGAGCGATTTAAACGGAAGTTTAAAAAGGCTTGACAGAT
>NZ_DJOA01000024.1:0-7165 GCF_002437085.1 Candidatus Avelusimicrobium stercoris
TATCCCGTGTGGCGATGGAAATCGTCAAACGGCCTATCAGCGGGTATGTGTTCTTCGGGTTATCCAAATGACTCCGCGTATATTACCACCCGTTAAACACCAGTTTGTAAAGGGGCGTTCTGGTAATCCGCTTGGACGCCCCAAGAAATTGCGCGAATCGGAACTCTTACAGACTGCCATTAAGTTTTTTGATGAATTAGCCAAGGCCTACTATTTCAAAGGAAACTCGGCCCATAAGATAAACCGCATTCGGAAGGTGCTAAATGAGAAATAAGTGTTATTTACCCAAAACTTTTGATGAACTCAAAGGCTTGCCAGACGAAAAACTCCAATTTTATTGGGATATATTCTATCGGTATCCGTTAAGAGGGAGAAAGAGCAAATATAGACCTTTGTGGTATGCCATTCAATGCGAGTTGTATAGTTGTAAACTGGCAGAAAAGTATATAACTCGCCTTGATAAGTATGCTGATAACCCCGAAAAAGACATTCAGCGGGCCCATAAATGTAAATATAATTTAGCGATAGGAACTATCCTAACAAAAAAATATAAAGGGCAGATTTATCAAGTAATAGTGAAAAATGAGAAAGAATATGAGTGGAACAACGAAATATATCCTAATTTAACCGTCATAGCGCAGAAAATAACTCGGGGTCACGTTAGTGGCCCCAAGTTTTTTGGACTGGTGGGGAAGCAAAATGCCAAAAGTTAATTGTGCTATATATACCCGTAAATCTACTGAACACGGCCTAGATATGGAGTTTAACTCACTCCAAAACCAAGAAGAAGCCTGTAAGGCTTATATTCTGTCCCAAGCGTTTAATGGGTGGGAGTATTATAAAACATATTCGGACGGAGGTATTAGTGGTGGTACCATGGAGCGCCCCGGATTGCAAACGCTCCTTAACGATATCCAGGCCGGGAAAATACAGGTAGTTGTCGTTTATAAGGTGGACCGCCTTTCGCGCTCTATTATAGATTTCCACAAAATGATGCAAGAGTTTGATAAATACGATTGTAACTTTGTGTCCATTACCCAATCCTTTGACACGAGTAATTCTATGGGAAAACTAACGCTCAATATGCTGCTATCCTTTGCCCAGTTCGAGAGGGAAGTATCAGCCGAGCGTGTGCGCGATAAAATCGCAGCCAGTAAGGCTAAAGGTCTGTGGATGGGAGGAACACCGCCGCTAGGGTATGACATCAAGGACAGGCAGTTAATTCCCAATGAACAGGAAAAAACTCTCGTCAAGTTGATTTTTACCAAATATTTGGAACTGGGCAATATGTTTGCCACCGCCCATTGGCTAAACGAGCAGGGGTATCATAGCAAAGCATGGGTACCTAGGTGCGGCAAACCGCGCGGAGGTAGGCCCTTTCAAAAAAGTGGGATTCAGCGGATATTAACCAATCCCGTCTATATCGGCAAAGTGGCCCACCATGCTAAAAACAAGATATATCAAGGCAAGCACGAGGGCATAGTTCCCATGGATATATGGGAACAGGCACAGGAGTTTATCCGGCGGCGCGTTAAGGACAAAAATGCCTTTAGTACCTATCAGGTACATGATAGCGTGCTATCCCGTAAATTATATGACGATACAGGGCGCAGTTTCCGGCTGACAACCGCCAAAAAGCAAGGGAAGAAGTTCCTGTATTACTATAACGGCGTGGGCGGGCATTATCTGCCTGTGGAACAACTGGATAATTTCGTGTTAAAAACGCTTAAAATGACTGATTTTGATGATTTGGAGCCGTTAGCCAACAGAGATGCTCTGCCCGATAAACAAATGCGGAAATGGATAGATAAAGTAGTTTGCCAAAGTACGGGGAAAACGCACTATTTGAGTATATTCTTAAACGAAAAGCAGATAAAGGCGGATTTGAGTGCTTTGCCTAAAATATCAGGCCAAGCGGAAGAACGCGCTCTTGTGCCGGAGAAATTAGACGAGAAATTATATGTGAGAAATACCTTTATAGTGGATAATGTGTCGTCTATGAAACTGCAAAACGGAAGAGCACGGAATATACTGACGGTACGGCAATTAAACGAGAGTTTAGTACGCGGCTTATCCCGCGGGTGGCAGTTAAAACGGCTGCTAGAAAAGGGGAAATCACTGCGAGAATGCGAAGCGGCCAGCGGTATGAACAAACGTACCATTGCGCGCTACTTAAATCTGTGTTATTTATCTCCCAAGATACTGGCAGATATTTTAGAATACCGGAACCCACGCAATATGACGTTAAAGGAACTTATGACCTTGGGAGAGGGAGAAACAGGGTTTAGAGAACAGGAAAAGGCGTGGATAAGTATTATAAAATAACTATATGAATACGAAAACAGTTTTATCACGATATCCTGCATTTATGGGGCGTTGGAAAAAATACAAAAAACAATTTCCTGATGTTAAAAATTGGTTTATTTCTAGTGATTATTGTTTTGATAAAAATAAATATAATCAAGTAATTACCTTTACTATCTGCCCAAGTGTAGATATAAAATGGTTGGATTCTCAATTGCGACAAGATTTGCCTAAAGATATTAAACATCTTACTCACATATCAGATAAAATGATATATTTCTTGAAGAGTAATTACTTCTTTTTTTCTATTTCTTTTATTATTAAAGGAAAATGCGAACTTTTAATTGATAATTTAAAGAAGAGTCTTCCAAAATGGATAAAACAATTGGAAATAAACAATAAAGTCAAATATCACAAACAAATTAAAAGATATAAATTATTACAATGTTATTTAACTCAAAAATCCTACAACAAAAAACTTGTTTCTAATTTATGTCTTACAGCCACATCTTTAGCTTCTATTATTGAGTTTTTGATTATTAAATATGATGCTAAAAAAATACTGTGGATTTCTGATAGAGATGATATGCTCGGCCTTTGTGAAGGCGTGATAATTAATATCACTCAATCATTTTATAATGGATTATTAAATGGAAGGAAGAAAGAAAATATTCTTTTTGGAGTGACTAAAGAGAATTCTAAAACTAATACATTTGAATTTGATGCGCTGATTCGATATCCAGATGTTATTTCTGGTATTATTTCTTCTGTAGATTTTGAAAGAAATATATGTGATAAAGCAAAGCATTTTGACTTATTTGTAAATGCGGTGGCGGATAATGCACGAATTCAAGTATTTCAAATAAATGATGGGTTTTTGCGAAATTCTTATGAGTTCAAACGAAGTGATAAGGGTGATGATATTATTAGAGCACATCTTGTGCCGGAAATATAGATTATTCGGATCCTCCAAATTTCCCCGTTAGAGAACAAGGCACGGAAATGGGCCTTTCTTTTACCCCTAAATACCTCTCTAAAACCTGTATGGATAAAAAATCGGGCGTCGCCCCGACGGAGGCCAACCCATAATCCCAACAAAAAAGACACCCCATACGAGGTGTCTTTTTAAATGGTGGTTCGAATAGGACTCGAATCCCTGACCTCTTGCAAATATCCTTATGTGTGCGCAGATTGTGGCGCCAAAAACGCCCTGTGTGGGCTTGAAGAAAATCGTCGGTATGGGTACCCGCAGAAAAAATCACAGAGACAAAATTTTATTGGATAGTACCCGTATCGGCAAAATATAATAATTTATTTATAATATAATACTTGATTTGTTGCCGATAATGAGTTATACTACCAGTATAGGGAGGGGGAATTTTATGGCATATATATCAGTAGCACAAGCAGCTAAAAAATGGAAATTATCGGAGCGCAGCGTGCGGAATTATTGCACGCTGGGCCGTATCCCTGGTGCGTTTTTAACAGGCAAGACCTGGAATATCCCGGAAGATGCCACAAAGCCTACCCGCAAACCTAAACCAAGCAAGGGGGCTAATACCGTACTACAAGTATTAAAGACAGAGCAAGCAGCCAAACAGCACGGTGGCTTTTATCACAAAATACAAATTGACCTTACTTATAATTCTAATCATATAGAGGGAAGCCAACTTTCGCACGAGCAAACCCGTTATATTTTTGAAACCAATACCATAGGCGTGGAAGATAATGTGGTCAAAGTGGATGATATTGTAGAAACGGCTAATCATTTCAAGTGTATTGATATGATTATTGAAAATGCCAATTATAAGCCCAGTGAACGCTTCATTAAAGAGTTACATGGCGTGCTTAAAAACGGTACTTCGGACAGCCGCAAAGCGTGGTTTGCAGTGGGAGACTATAAACGCCAAACTAATGAGGTCGGCGGACATCACACTACGAGCCCAGAACACGTAGCGGCCAAAATGAAAGAACTGATTACAAAGTATAACCGCAAAGATAAACACACGTTTGAGGAACTATTAGATTTCCATTACCAGTTTGAAGCTATACATCCCTTTCAAGACGGGAACGGCCGTATTGGGCGGCTTATTTTGTTCAAAGAGTGTCTGCGCAATAATATTGTGCCGTTTATCATTACGGAGAATATAAAGATGTTCTATTATAAAGGACTGAACGAGTGGCCTCATAACCACGAACGTTTAACCGATACCTGTTTATCGGCCCAAGATCAAATGAAAGCGGTACTGGATTATTTTAAGATTATCTATTAAAACAGTTTGATACCGCGCAGGACTTGAACCTGTAACCTCAACAAAAATTTAAGTAAAGCCAAAAAGTGGATCCTGCGATTTTTGCCGTCGGAGAACTTGGGGCGAATTATCTGACTTTTACGCCCAGGATAAAGCACTCTAAGACGGTGACTAATAAAACAACAAGGAATTTCTCGTCGGAGAAAGATAAAATAACACACAAAAAATCCCCGTCTCTTGGGCGGGGAAAATAGAAATGGACCGGAAGGGACTTGAACCCCTGACCTCCTGCGTGTAAAGCAGGCGCTCTACCAACTAAGCTACCGATCCAAAAACCAATTATCCTTAACTAGGACAATTATTATTTTAGCAAAAATAGTACGCAACTTCAACTATTTTTCTAAAATATTATTCTTCCACTTTGGGCGTGGTGCGGGCCCACTCGTCGGCTTCTGGGCCCCATTTGTCCTTTACCGCTTGCGGAATTTTGAATAAAATACTCGTGCACTTGGCCGAGACGGTGCCGTCCGGCAGGATGATTTCGCCCTCCACTTGCGCGCGGGAACCGCCGTCGCGCAGGACGCGCCCCACGGCTTTTAGCGGCGTATTAGTCGGCGTGTTTTTCTTGTACACTACTTCCATTTTTAGCGTAACCATCAAACGGTTAAAGTCATTATTTAGCAAAATCGCGCGGCCAGAGGTTTCGTCCAAAATCGTGGCGATAATGCCGCCGTGTACCGTGCCGGGGTACGAACAATAATCGTCCGACAGCGTGAAAGTGGTTTCAATTTGTTTGTTTTCGTAATCGTTGAACCACTCCAATTTCAGGCCTAGCGGGTTGTTTTTCCCGCAGGCAAAACAATGCAAAGAGGTGGGCTGACGTAATTTTTTCATAAGCGTTCTCCTAACTTTTATTATACTTTTTTGCTAAACTAATTTTATGCCAAACATAGAAACTGAATTTAAATGGGACGCCAATTCTCCCCGTGCATTTTTTAAGGTGCTCTCGGCGGTTCGGCAAGTCCCGGCGACACGCCTTGCAAAGCCCCGCACCTTGCACATTTGCGATACCTATTTGGATACGCCCAATCATTTTTTTGAACAGAACCAAATTGCTTTCCGCGTGCGAAATACCGACGGAAAATGGGAAGCCACTTTCAAAACCCGCACGGAAGTAAAAAACGGCCGTGCCGTGCGGAAAGAGGAAACTTTGCCGATGCCGCGCGTTAAAAATTTGGCGCAGGCGTTATCATTTTTAGCAGATAAAAAAGAGTGGGGCAAGTTGCCTTTGACGGAGTTAAGGCCCCTTTTTTCGCTGCGCAACAAACGGACCTCGTATGATGTTTTGTATAACGGCGCGACAGCCGAACTTTCGCTGGATAATTTTGTGATTTATGTGTGCGGGCGGCGCGTGCTGATGAAGGAAGCGGAACTTGAATTAAAGCAAGGCGCGCCTGAAAAATTGGACGAATTGGCGCGGCAAATTACACACCTTTCCGGCCTTGCTTATGCGCGCGTTTCCAAGGTCAAAACGGCTACTGCGTTGCTTGCGCTGTGGGGGGAGAAATGACCTCTTTTTTTGCGCTTGTATTTAGTTTGGTAGCCCCGGGGGCCGGGCAGATTTTTACCGGGCATTACGCCGAGGGCATCATATTGGGCGTGGCGTTTGCGCTAGGCAAAAGTGTGGGGCTTCCGCTTCTTTTACGTGTGTTTAAAGTGTCGTCTTTAAAGCGTACCTTGCAATTTTTTTACGCGTGCAACTGGTGCTATATTTTGCTGATTGCATATGCGGTTTGTTCAGCCGTATGGCACGGATTTTACGCACAACACACGCACGCGTGGTATGCAATTTTGGCGGCGACGGCGATTTCACTGGCGTACCGTAATACGCTAAACGCGTTTGTTTTTACGGCGCTTTGCGGGCGCACGGGCGTATATAGCATTTTGCGCCAGAAAAAGCAATCTCCGACGGGAAAAATAGAAAAATAAGCACTTGATTTTTTTGAAAAAGTTATTTTACGACGAGAAAATGTTTGCAATTTAAAATAATTTGTGCTATTATTTTTATGAGGTTAAAACTAATTGTCTCGGGAGAGAAAAATGGCTGTTAAAAAAACCGTGAAGAAGGCCGCCGCCAAGAAACCGGCCACCAAAAAAGTAGCCGTTAAAAAGGCCGCAGTTAAGAAACCTGTTAAAAAGGTTTGCAAAAAAGCCGGCTGCGCCAAAAAAGCCTGTGCAAAAAAAACCGTGAAGAAAGTAGCCGTCAAAAAGGCAGCAATCAAAAAAACCGCCGTTAAAAAAGCGGCTGTTAAGAAAACCGTGAAAAAGGTTGCTGTTAAAAAGACTGCTAAAAAAGTAACCGTAAAAAAAGCCGCCGCCAAGACACCGGCCGCTAAAAAAACGGTAAAAAAAGCAACAAAAAGAAAATAATTTAGTTCCAGCAAAAAAGGCCGACGGGCAGCAACCCGCCGGCCTTTTTTATGTCGTTTTTTAAATTAGGGGTTATACTGAACTGGCGGGCCACACCCTAGTGGGCCACCAGTTCAGTATGACGGCAAAAATATGTTTTTTGTCGTTGCTTTTCCGTTGTTCTTTTTAAAGGGGTTGTT
>NZ_DJOA01000024.1:7314-14581 GCF_002437085.1 Candidatus Avelusimicrobium stercoris
ATAAAGGCCTTAACAAGGAGAAAAAATAAAAAATGAAAGGATTTATGAATACTTTGTTGTCATTCCAGGGCCCGCATACAAGCGGGAACCTGGAATCCAGAAATAGAAAAGGAAAAGGTCTTTATAAACAGACTGGATCCCGGGTCCACGCCCGGGATGACTACTACAACGGCAACGACAGATCCCGGATAAAGACCTTCCGGGATGACGGCTTAACAACAAGTGGCCGTGCGGCAACCCCAAACAGACGTCATTCCGTAAGGTTTCTGCACGGAATCTCGCTGTTTCGTAACAACAGATTCTGGAACGCTCTGCGCCAGCCAACTTTCCAGAATGACGCCACTAGCACCAGTGGCCGCACGGCCACCGCGGGTTTTACTTTAATTGAACTCCTTGTTGTTGTCCTCATTATTGGCATATTGGCGGCGGTGGCTGTGCCGCAATATGAAAAAGTGGTAGAAAAAACGCGCGCTATGGAAGCCGTTGGCTTGGTGCGTTCGGTGCGTCAGGCACAGGAATTGTATTATATGCAAAATTCGCGGTATGCGTCTTCTTTGGATGCACTTACGTTATCGTTTCCGCGATCTCTGGCAAAAAATTTTAATTGGGACAGTCCCGACCAATTAAAAAACGGGCGTTTTGCTATTTCCCGCTCGGCTGAAAAATATTTTTATGTTATTGTGGCGTCCGGTGATTTCCGTGGCATACATTTGCCCGGGAAAATCTATTGTGCGGCTCCGCCAAGCAATAAAAAAGCAGTAGAAATATGCAGCGAAATCGGATCCTCGGAAGAGGACAGCGACGGCTCTTGGCGGCGGTTTGTAATTCAGTAGATTTTTATTTGTAACGGTAAGTATCATATAATAACTATTATGAAAATAGTTGAAATAAGCCACCGCGGGGCGCTCCAATACGCGCTGGCGCATTATGGCTTACGGGGACTTACGGTAAACGAGCAGAACCCTCAGGCGGTGGGCTTTTACGAGCATTTAGGATTTACCGCCTACAAACGGACGGATTACGATGAGTAAGGTAACCCGTACCCGCTTTTGTATATGAAGTTAGAAAAATAAATTATTTATGATTGCCCTATGGACGATAAAAATATTTGTTCAAAAATTATAAAACAAGTTTGTAAGGAAATTTTGTTGCCGCTGGGGGTGTTTCAGAAAGGAACCTCCCGGGTGTATTTGGATGATAATGATTATTTTTTTACGGTAGTGGAATTTCAACCGTCAAATTGGGACAAAGGAACTTATCTAAATATAGGTTTAACTTTTTTGTGGGGGGATAAGCAACCGGACGTTTTATGTTTTGCTTTTTTCAAGACAACCCGCCGCCAGATATGGCAAGTTCGTAGAATATAAGGATGAAACCCAATTTAGAAATGAAATACTAAATTTGGCAAATATGGCAAAAGCAGAAATATTATTTTATAGAAAATTGAGAGACCCCGAATTTGCAAAAAGGTGGATGCTATCATATATAGAAAAATTTAAAGAACAAAAATATGCAAGGTTCGGCTTGGATGCCACCAATATTTGCCTACTCAATAATGATACGAAATTAGCAAAATTTTATTATGAAAATTATCACAGGGAACGTGATGAAGAAATAAACTATAAAAATTTGAGTAAAGAATATGTGAACTCTGCTATTAAGGCAACGCGGAAATTGTGGCATAGTAAATCATCAATGGCAAAAATGCCTTTTTCAAAGATATATGACAGTTAATTACTATTTAATGGTTTCTTCACCCCATAAAAAAGCCCCGCGATTTGGCGGGGCTTTTTGCACGCTTTTGAGCGTTATTTAATTTTGTAGAACTTGGCGATAATATCCCAGGCTTCTTCGGCAGTTTCCACCGTGGCGCAGGCTTCGGCTTCTTCGGGCGAAATCACGCCGTAGGAGGCCAAGCCCGGAATATTCACTACCGTATTCCAGAACTCTTTGCCCACTAAGACTATCGGGATTTCCTGCTTTTTGCCCGTTTTAACAAGCGTTAAAATTTCAAACAGTTCGTCAAATGTTCCGAACCCGCCGGGGAACACCACAAAGGCTTTGGCGCGCATTACCAAATGCAGTTTGCGGATGGCAAAATAGTGGAACAAAAACGCCAAATTTTTGGTGATGTACGGATTGGGGTGCTGTTCGTGCGGCAGGGTAATGTTCATACCGATACTGCGTCCGCCGTTTTCAAAGGCACCGCGGTTGGCGGCTTCCATTAAGCCCGGGCCACCGCCTGTAACCACGGCAAAGCGGTCGCCGGCGTGCTGTACCACGATTTTGGCGAATTTGCGCGCTTCGTCGTAATACTTGGAAAGTTTAGCCAAACCTTCGGCTTCGTACACGCGGTTTTGCAAATTTTTGTCAGACGGGTCTTTGGCAAGGGCTTCCTTGGCGGATTTGAGTTTGGCGGACGCATCCTTTTCCTCGCGCACGCGCGCGCTGCCAAAGCAAACCACCGTATCGGTTACGTTGAAATGGCGGAGGTAAATTTCCGGCTTCATTACCTCTAATTCCATACGCACGGGGCGCATAATGTCCTTCTTCAAAAGCGCAATATCTTCATACGCTTTAATATAAGAATCTTCGTGCTCAATGGCTTGTTGTTCTTTGGTAGTCATAAAGTCCTCACTTTATCCATTTTAAAATATGGTCCGTCATTTGTTCGGCATTGAGGCCTAACTTATCAAACAAGTTAGCCACCTTGCCGTGCTCCACAAATTCGTCGCCTATACCCAGGCGCAGGAGTTTGAAATTGGCCTGTTTATCAGCCAGATATTCGGCCACGGCCGAGCCAAAACCGCCCGCCAGCATATTGTCCTCTACGGTAACCAAATGCTTGGAAACCTTTAAGGCTTCGTCAATCAGTTGCGTATCCAACGGTTTGACAAAGCGCATATTGACGACTCCGCAGTCAATTTTATGCTTTTTGAGCGCTTCGGCCGCCGCCAAGGCGGGGTGCACGCGGTTGCCAATGGCCAAAATGGTAACGTCCTTGCCTTTTTTGAGCCATACCCCTTTGCCGATAGGCAAATCTTGGGGTTCGTCGTCTAATTTCACGCCGAAGCCCGCTCCGCGCGGATAGCGTAGCACAAAGGGGGCTTTTGCGTCAAAGGCGGTTTTAAGCATATGCTGCATTTCGTTTTCGTCCGCCGGGGCGGCCAAAATCAAATTCGGGATGTCGCGCAGGAAACTTAAATCAAACACGCCGTGGTGCGTGGGGCCGTCTTCACCCACCAGCCCCGCACGGTCCAGCGCAAACACAACGGGCAGTTTTTGCAAGCAAATATCGTGCAAAATCTGGTCGTAGCAACGCTGGGCAAAGGTGGAATAGAGCGCGACAATAGGCTTTACGCCGCCTGCCGCAAGTCCGGCCGCAAAGGTGGCCGCGTGTTCCTCGGCAATGCCTACGTCAAAATAGCGGGAGGGGAATTTGTCGCGGAAGGCGTCTAATCCCGTCCCCTCGGGCATTGCGGCGGTAATGGCGGCAATGGAGGGGTCCTTTTCCGCCAGTTTCAAAAGCGCGTTGGAAAATGCTTTTGTAAACGTAAGGGCGGAAGATTTGCCCAAGGAGTCGCCCGTTTCCACGTCAAAAATACCGATACCATGGAACTTGGTCGGCTTTTCCTCGGCGGGCTTGTAACCTTTGCCTTTTTTGGTAACCACGTGCAGCATTACCGGGCCCTTTACGTCCTTTAAATTTTCCAGCACTTCAATCATTTCGTTAATGTCGTTCCCGTTTACTGGGCCGAAATAACGGAAGCCCATTTCCTCAAACAAGGTACCGGGAAACAGAATAGAGCGCGCCCGCTTGGCGAGTTTGGCCGCATTGTTGCCCAGTTCGTCAAAGCGTTTTAAAAAGTTGGTGGCCTTTTCTTCGGCCAGTTGTACATATTTGGTGGTCAGCAGTTTGGTAAGCGCCTTGCCTAACGCGCCGACGCGCTGGGAGATAAACATCTGGTTATCGTTTAAAATAACCAGCATATCTGTGCGCAGCAGGCCTGCGTTTTGCATTGCTTCATACGCCATACCGCCCGTCAAACACCCGTCGCCCACCACCGCAATTACTTTATTTTTTTCCTTGCGTTGGTCGCGCGCGATAGCCAGCCCCAGCGCGGCGGAAATAGCCGTGGAGGCGTGCCCCGCGCCGAAAGTGTCGTATTCACTTTCCGTGCGTTTGGGAAATCCGCTAAGGCCGTTTTGCGTGCGGATAGTGGCAAATTCCTTTTGGCGGCCCGTGAGCAATTTGTGCGCATAGGCTTGGTGGCCCGTGTCAAACACGATTTTATCCTCGGGCGTGTTAAAGACATAGTGCAGGGCCGTGATGATTTCCACCGCGCCCAAACTGGAACCCAAGTGCCCGCCGTTGTGGCTGGCGGTTTCTATAATTACTTGGCGCAATTCCTCGCACAATGTGGGCAGGAGTTCTTTTTTAATTAAGCGTAAATCGCGCGGACTTTGAATACTGGGGAGAACTTTCATATTACTCCTTAATACGTTCTGGTTTTGAAAAATTCCGCCATTTCGTACAGCGGCCATAGGTTTTTCTTTTTGACGTTTTTGAGCGCGTTCAAGGCTTTTTGCGCGTTAGCGATTAACAACTGCGCGTGCTTGCGGCTGCCCTCTAAACCGTACAGGCTGACGAAGGTCAGTTTGCCGTTTTCCTTGTCGCTGTTAGATTTGCCCAACTGCTTGGCAGAGGCCGTAACGTCCAAAATATCGTCCACAATTTGGAATACGAGACCGATACAGTTGGCGTACTTTTTAATCAAGGTTAAATCGCTGCCTTTGGCTCCGGCCAACAAGGCGCCCGTTTCCACACTGCCGCGGATTAACGCACCCGTTTTGTTGGCGTGGATGTAGTTTAAAATGGTTTCAGGCGTGGTTTCCTTAACCGTGGCGGGGAGCATAAAATAGTGCAGGGATTTATCCGCAAGCGGTTTAGAAATTTTTCGGATTTTGTCCGCTCTCGTGCTGGCCGCATCGGCGGCGCCCATCCCTTCGGCATATACGTCGGCCACTTGCCCGCCGACCATACCCGAGGCCCCGGCGCAGTTGGCAAAGTTCATTAGCGCGTTTAAAGTATTTTCCGCGCCGATGGCCTTTACCTTGCCGTTTTGCGCAAACACTTCAAACACATACGTCAAAAGCGCATCGCCCGCCAATAAAGAAAGGTCTTCGCCGAATACCTTGTGGTTGGTGGGTTTGCCGCGGCGCAAGGAATCGTTGTCCATAGAAGGCAAATCGTCGTGGATTAAAGAATAGGTGTGCAACATTTCCACGGCGCAGGCTGCGGGCATTACGTCAGCCGCTTTTTTGCCAAACGCTTCGGCGGTGGCCATAAGCAAAATAGGGCGCACGCGCTTTCCACCGGCTTCCAAGGAATAATCCATTGCGTCGGTCAAAATTTTAGGAGAGTTTTTGATTTTGGAAATATATTTGGAAAGATTTTTTTCCACCAACTTGGCACGGTCTTTTAGATACACGTCAAACTTATTCATAGTAATAACCTCGTGGTACGGACTTTATTTTATTATACCTTATATTGAGCCCGCCGCACGGACAGCGGTGGGGGAAAAATATTATAATTCCTATTATGGTAAAAGTAAACAGGCCGCATATCGGCATTTTTGGAAAAATGAACGTGGGCAAAAGTTCCTTGATTAACGCCCTGACGGGGCAGGAAGTCTCCGTCGTGGCCGCCCACCCGGGGACGACGACGGACCCCGTCAAAAAGATTATTGAAATTTTGGGCATTGGCCCGGTAACCTTGGTGGATACCGCCGGGATTGACGACGCGTCCGCCTTGGGCGTCCAGCGTGTCCGCCGCACGAACGAAGCGTTGGACCAAGTGGATTTGGCGATTTTGGTGTTCACGGGCGAATTAGATTCGTACGATAAAAATTTAATGCAACTGTGCTCCGCGCGCAAGGTGCCGTTCTTTTTGGTGCATAACAAAAGCGATTTGCATAAATTGGATGTGCAAATAACGGGTGTTGATATCGTAGATTTTTCGTGCAAAAAACCGCAACTGCCTATCCTGTTGGATATGATTAAAAAGCACCTGCCCAAGAGTTCCTATTCGCAGTCGGTACTGTTGGACGATTACGTCCGCGCCGGGGACGAGGTGGTGTTGGTTATTCCGATTGACGCTTCTGCGCCCGAGGGACGCATTATCCTGCCACAGGTGCAGACGATACGCAACTTGCTTGATATCGGCGCGGTGGCGGTGTGCTTAAAGGACAGCGAACTGAGTAATTATTTGCAAACGCATACGCCCAAACTGGTGGTAACGGATTCCCAAGCGTTTAAATACGTCAGTTCCGTTGTTCCTCCCACCATCCCGCTGACGAGTTTCAGCATTTTGTTTTCACGCTTAAAGGGGGATTTTGAGGCGTATTTAAAGGGTACTCGCGCGATTGATACCTTGCAGGACGGCGACAAGGTGCTGATTATGGAGTCCTGTTCCCACAGCGTAAACAAGTGCGACGATATCGGCCGTACGAAAATACCCAACTGGCTGCAAAAGTACACGGGCAAAAAATTGCAATTTACCGTGGTGGCTAATTTGGATGCCTTGCCGGACGATGCGCAAACCTACAAATTGGCCGTACAATGCGGTGGGTGTATGGTAACGCGCACGCAGATTATGCGGCGGCTGAATATTTTAAAGGAAAAGGGAGTGGCCCTTTCCAACTATGGTTTGACAATCGCCTATTGCAACGGTATTTTTGACCGCGTAACGGAAATATTTAGAAAGTAAGCGTAAAGACAGACTAAAACCAGACATAATGGAAAACCCCCGGCTACACCGGGGGTTTTACAATTAAAAGGATATTCTAAATTAACGGCCCATCAGTTTAAAATAACTCCTAATAGATAATGGCCCTTGTGGGGATTCAAAAAAGAGGTCATCCTGAACTTGTTTCAGGATCTACCGATTGTGTTGTTGTTGCCGTCATCCAGGAAAGTTGTAGTCCAGGATCTGTTGTTGCTCAAAAAGAGGAAAACAACGGATACTGGACAGAAACCTTCCAGTATGACTTTTATTTTTATAAACGACCAACTGCCCAAGCAGTAGATTATGAAAACCCTGCGGGCCGCCAATTCCTCGGGGATGACGGCTAAAAATGTAATTTTTTATTGTTGCCGTTTCGTTTGTTTGCGACATTGCCAAAACAGTGTGGTTCCATTAGCCAAAAGAGGGGGAAAAGGTAAGCCGTCCGCAGGGCTTACTGGAAAGGGGTTGTTTCGTTTTTTT
>NZ_DJOA01000029.1:0-5762 GCF_002437085.1 Candidatus Avelusimicrobium stercoris
AAGAAGTTCACGACGAGAAAATACTATTTAAGACCTTAAAATAACACCACTTTTTGGCCTTTATACCCATCCTGAATTTAGTTCAGGATCTACCGATTGAGTTGTTTTGTGTGTCGTTATCTAAAAAGTCATACTGGAAGGTTTGCCGACGCGGAGCGCTCGGGAATCTGTTGTAATAAAATTAAGGGTCATACTGGAAGGTTTTTGTCCAGTATCTGTCGTTTTCCGCTTTATTAATAACGACGGGTCCCCAAACCCTGCGGGCCGCCAAACACTCGGGGATGACCTCTTTATTTTTACTAGGAGTCTTTTTCCCTTGTCATTCCCGAGCGCCGTAGTCGGGAATCTGTTGTTCGTCTTTGTTGTTCTCTTACGAAACAACAGATCCCCGACAGAAACACTCGGGGATGACGGCAAAAAGCAAACGGCAAAGGCAACAACTAACAGCAACAACGGATCCTGGACTACGACTTTCCAGGATGACGACTGCAAATAAAGGTAACGACAAAAAACTAACAGCCTCGGCACACACTCTAATGAGAAGCCACTCTTTAAAAACCAACAGCCCCCGGCGGAAATGTCCGCCGGGGGCTGTTGGTTTAAAAAACAAATTATTACCCTTCGCTTACCGACCAGCCTTGGCCTTTCAAGCCCATACAAACGGCTTTTCCTTCGTTTTCATAATAATCACACCCACGCTCCCACTTTCCGCCACGGCTTCTATCTCCGTTTAACTCATATAATTCATCACTTTCACTAGCCGGATTGCGATAGCGTATAGCCCGCCAAGAGCAATAAGACGGACCACAATAAGCATCATAGGCAAAATCTTTTGAGATACACAAATCCTCGCCCTTAGTGCATTTTAAAGCACCCTCAATATCAATATTCAGTTTACCCGTTGTATTTCCATTATCGCCCACCAATTCTACAAGTCCGCTGGTCGGATACCCCTTTTCCAGCACGTACATATCCATTGCTTTTTCCGCCTGGGACATCAGCGTAACCACTTCCGTGGCGCGCGCTTTTTCCACCGCCGCGGTATATTGCGGCAACGCCACCGCCGACAAAATGCCGATAATGAGCACCACTACCAGCAGTTCAATTAACGTAAAGCCCTGTTTCATAGTATCTCCTTTAAATTAAAAAATCTTACTCTCCTAGTATAGCAATTTTGGCGCAAGAGGCAAGGTCTTTTGGCCTATCGTCCTAAACGACGGGAAATATGCTAAAATAACAATGTGTATTTATATCTTTAATTGGAGGATTTAACCTATGGAAACGACAGCCCAGGGTGGTGGAATGTTCTTCTGGTTTATTCTGCTCGCTTTTGCGTTTATCGTTATTTTTCTGCCGGCCCGTTCGCAGAAGAAGCGTGAACAAGAATTAATGAGCAAAATTAACGCGCTTCAAAAAGGCGACCAGATTATCATCCCCGGCGGGATTATCGGCACCGTGGCGGGTTTTAAAGACAACGCGCTTGAAGTAAAAGTAGCGGAAAATGTAAAACTCACCGTGCTGAAAACCGCCGTCGTCGGACTTGTAAATGACGTACAACCCGCAGCCAAAGAAGGAGGCGCAAAGTAATGTCTAACAAATTAGCCGTAAAATGGGGACTTATCATCGCCATTTTACTGGGGTCCTTGTATTTAATTTACCCCAACTACAAGTGGTACTCTAAACCGCTGGCCGAGCGCGAAAAACTGGATACGCTTGGCGAGCGCCCCAAACGGATGCTGAACTTGGGCCTGGATTTAAGAGGCGGGTCCAGTTTGCTGTTGGAACTGGACGTATCCAAGTTGAGCGCCAAAGAACCTTTAAATGAAGCGATGGCCCGCGCGGTGGAAATTATCCGCAACCGCATTGACCAGTACGGCTTGGCCGAAACCCAAATCACCCGCCAGGGCGATAAGTGGATTATGGTGCAACTGCCCGGCGTTTCTAACCCGCAGCGCGCGGAAGAACTTATCGGCAAAACCGCTATGTTGGAATTCCGCATCGTAAAGAACGACACCTCGGCCGCCCAAAAAGCCATTGAAAAACTGGAAGCCACCGATAAGCCGTTTGACGATAACGGCCTTGTTCTGCCCGAAATTGCCAAATTGGTGCCGGAAGGCTACCAAATTATGCGCAATAAAGACGGAGGGTACAGCGTGGTTACCGCCAACGCCACCGTTACCGGTGCGGACTTGGAAAACGCCCGCGTAGTAATGATGGGCGAAAACGGCTACCCCGAAGTTTCCTTTACGTTCAACGCGGAAGGCAGCAAAAAGTTCGGCCAGTTGACTGGCTCCAATATCGGCAAACAATTAGCCATTGTGTTGGATAACACCGTTCAATCCGCCCCCGTGGTGCAATCCCGCATTACCAAAGACGGCCGCATTTCCGGCACGTTCACGCCCGAAGAGGCCCGCTCCTTGTCTATTGTGTTAAAGGCAGGCGCGCTCCCGGCCCCGGTAAAGGTAATTGAAAAGAAGACCATCGGCCCGACCTTGGGCGAAGACTCTATTAAATCGGGTCTGTCGGCTTCCTTCTATGCGTTTGTCATCATCTTGCTGTTTATGGCGGTGTACTACAAGGCGGCTGGTGTCATTTCCGACATTGCCCTCTTGCTCAACTTCGTGTTCACCGTGGCGATTATGAGTTACTTCTCCGCCACGCTTACGCTGCCCGGCATTGCGGGTATGATCTTGTCCTTGGCTATGGCTATTGACGCCAACGTACTGATTATTGAACGTATGCGCGAGGAAAAACTCCTCGGCAAACCCGTGTACGAAATCATCAACCTGGGTTACGACAAAGCCTGGTCCGCCATTTTTGACTCCAACATCACCACCATTATCGTGGGTGCTTGCTTGCTGCAATTTGGCACCGGCCCGGTAAAGGGCTTCGCCGTTACGCTTATTATCGGCTTGGTAGTCAGTTTGTTCACGGCCGTGTTTGTTACGCGCGCCATTTATGAACTGGTGCTTACCACCAACACCAAGGAGATCAGTTTATGATGCACTTACTTCCTAAAACAAACATTGATTTCCTTAAATTCAGAAAAGTATATTTCACGCTCTTTGGGCTTTTGCTCTTGGGCGGCGTGATTTGCTTCTTCACCAAAGGATTCAATATGGGTATTGATTTTACCGGCGGCACGATGGTGCAGGTAAAATTCAACGCCCCCGTGGAAATGGCCGACATCCGCGCCGCGCTTACGCAGACGGGTGCCAATTCCGAACTCCAATCGTTCGGCGACCATACCTTCGCCATCAGCGAAAAAAGCACATCCGACGAAGTAGGCGTGGTTCAAGCCCGCATTGAAAAAGCGCTTGATACCTTAAAAGTGCCCTACTCCGTCTTGCAGACCAACTCCGTCGGCCCCGCCGTGGGTGAAAATATGACGGAAAGAGCCTTGTGGTCCGTGCTTTTGTCCTTGGTGTTTATCATCATTTATGTAGCGTTCCGTTTCAGCAACATTTTGTGGGGCGTATCGGGCGTAGTAGCCTTGTTCCACGACTTGTTTGTAATGGCGGTGGCGTTTTCGCTCACCCAGCGGGAAATTGACCTCGTGGTCGTGGCGGCCTTCTTAACGGTGGCCGGGTTCTCTATTAACGACACGATTGTTATTTTTGACCGTATGCGCGAAAACTTCCGCCTGCACCCCAAAATGGACTTCGGCCAAGTTATCAACCTGTCCATTAACGAAACGCTCTCCCGCACGATTATCACCACCTTAACAGTGCTGTTTGCGCTCGTGGTGTTGTATTTCTTCGGCGGTGAGGTGATTAATTCCTTTGCGTTTGCTATGTTGGTGGGTTGTATTGCGGGTGTGTATAGCACCATCGCCCTTACGACCCCCTTGGTGTACGCTTGGAACAACGGCGAAAATAACGACGGCAGCGATTTGAAGAAATCCGCCGCCAAGCCTGCCGTAAAGGCCGAAGCGGAAACGTTTGTAAAAGAGCAGAAACCTGCCAAAACCATTACCAAAATCAAACGCACCCGCAGAAGCAAAAAATAAGTCTTTTAGGGAGTTCCCCGCTTGGGGGACTCCCTCGTTTTACACGGTCATCCGGGCTTCCGGGTTACGGTGCCAAACGGTAAGGAATTATATGAGAAAAATAAAACGCTTTAAAATTGCCCCCCGCCAACGCGAAATTTTGCGCCGTTTACTGCGCGAACTGCCGCTGTTGCGCCGCGCCGGATTTACAAGCGAGGCGGAAGTTTCGGCGTTTATTTTATCCATTTTTAAACTGTTGGACCCGGGCGTAGTGTATGAATTTAACCAAGACGCCCACTGGGAACTGGACGACGAAAGCGCTATTCACAAGGAAATGTTCAGCGCCTGCGCCGTAACCTTAGGTGCCAAGGCGGAACCCTTTTTAGCCGCCATTACAAACGAAGACCGCAAAACGGCCGCAATGATTGTTCTCTTGGAATTTTTAAAGAGTGCGGTGTCCTTTGTGGCGGACCTGGTTAAAGAGCAAGCCGAAAAAGAGGAGTGCGAAACCCAAGAGGTTCAATTTGTCTATTTGCCCCCCTTTGGCTTGGCTATGGCGCCCAAACTGCTGCGCGAAGCCGCCCGTTTGGAAGCGCCGCTTGCGCAAAAGGCCTTGCCCGTTATTTTAGAAAAATTAAGCGCGGAGAAAATTGACCTTGCTGCCCGGGAGGGAGCCTTGTCCCCCTTTATGTCCGCCGTATTTTTGGTCCCGTGGCAAAAATCCCGCAAAAAAGGTAAAAAATAATGTTTCAACCTACGTCATTAGAAAAGAAAAAAATCTCTTGGAAGCACGTCATCGGCTCTACCTTGGCGTACTGGTACACTCTGTTTTTAGGCTGGACGACAAAAATCTATTGGTTCAAGAGCGAGGAAGCCCTAAAATTTGAAAAGGAAGGCCAAAACTATATCTTCGGCGTTTGGCACAACCAACAGTTGTTTTTGCTTTATCCCTACCGCGGGCAAAAAATTTGCGCCCTGATTAGTTTAAGCGACGACGGCGAATACATCGCCCGCTGTCTGCCCCATTTTGGGATGAAGGCCGTCCGCGGCAGCACCACGCGCGGCGGTGCCAGAGCCCTTATTAAACTAAAAAACATTGCCGAAGCAGGCTATCACCCGATGCTCACGCCGGACGGCCCGCGCGGGCCGATTTACAAGGTCCAACACGGCATTTTGTTCTTGGCGCTCAAAACGGGTCTGCCGATTATCCCGGTGGGCACGGCGCTTAGCCACAAAATAAAGGTGGGCTCGTGGGATAAAATGCGCGTACCGCTGCCCTTTGGCAAAACGGCGCTTACCTATGGCAAAGCGGTTTATGTACGCTCTGACGAGGAAATGGAGGCCGCAGCGGCCGAACTGGAAAAGCAACTCAACTGGGCGACAGACCAATCGGAACGGTTTATTAATAAAAAACCCTTTGACCCGCAAAAGCCGTAAAACAGGAATTTGAAGAACGTAAAACCGCCCCGGGGGTACATATCCTAGGGCGGTTTTATATAACGAATAAAACCTTTTTCCACTGTCATCCCGTAATGTTTTTTATACGGGCTCTTTGGTTATTATGTCGTCCTGAACGGGCGACCCGCAAGTTTTTCAGAACCTACCATTTGGGTAGGTTGCCGTTGATAAAAAGCAAAGTCATCCTGAATTGCCGCCCTGACCACTAGGCGGCACCCCGTAATGTTTCTGTACGGGGTCCATTAATAGGGTTCAGGATCTACTAGTGGTTGTTTATAAAAATAAAGGTCATACTGGAATGTTTCTGTCCAGTATC
>NZ_DJOA01000029.1:5816-7076 GCF_002437085.1 Candidatus Avelusimicrobium stercoris
AACAACAGATCCTGGACTACGACTTTCCAGGATGATGGCAACGACTAGCAACACACTGGAATACCAGCAGAAGAAATCCCTTATTAATTTCTAACACAACTAAACTGACTAAATTTCGCTTCATAGCAAGCATATGCGACATTGCCATTTGTCAGATTACAAGCAAATATTGTATTCGGGGATGTTCTGATTCCGCCCATACTACAATCAAACTTTGAAAAATTACTAGGGGACACCAAATATTTCATAGTATCTTCCGCGATAAACTTATCCCAATAAACGGTAAAAATTGTTCCCCGATTATCTGTTCCTAATCCCCTACTTGGACAAGAAACTTGGGCTTTCATATTAAGCGCATTAACTCTATCTGCCACGACTTGCCCATCATAACCTCTTTTCATCGTCCAATCCGTACACTTCACACGATTCTTTATTTGTGCCTCTTCATTGGCTTCATCAAAATACCTATAAGAATATGGACGGGAATCTCCTGCGGTACAAGTATCGGAATCACTTGCCATTAAACCTCGTGTGGTCCAAGAACCTCTTTGCCAAGTACAATCGGAAACACAAGTAGACAATTTATCATAAGAACAAGAGTTTTCATTCCAAGTATAAGTAATAGACCCTATTTGCCCGGAAGGGCAATTCTCCGTATAAGAATTTTCACGAGTAGGCGTGCAGCCTTTTTCCGCTTCCCCGCAAACCAAATATACTTCGTCCTTATTTTTGAGTTTTAATTTCTGCCAACTCATCGTTTCCCCACTGCACGCCGGGAATTTATAGCCAAACAAATTAAGTTCACTCAAATACATATTGTCCGCTTGCAGTGTGTAACCTTGCTTGTAATTGGCTGCGCGCAAATTGGTTTCAAAGTCAAAGTCCGCCGTGCCGTTGCCGCTACCCATAATAGCCGTCGTGCCTACAATAGCGGGGGCATCGTTAAGTTCCAGTTTTCCCCCCGCTATTTTTAAAAGGTTATTTACGCGCAGGGATTTGCCCGTATTAAAACCCTCGTCTGTTGTGCAACCTAAATTCATTTGGCAGGCAGATGTTAAGCCAACGTCCATTTGCTTCGTTACATCCACTTGGCTATATGCCACATATTTGACAGGGAAATATGTTACCATTGTCATTTTGTTGGCACCGCCCCCCATAACGGCGGTAGAGGCCAATAAGGCACACAACCCTATTAATAATTTCTTCATTTTTTCTCCTTGTTAAGGCCTTTATATTTGAGCAAAACAGCCTTTTATACGC
>NZ_DJOA01000027.1:0-22458 GCF_002437085.1 Candidatus Avelusimicrobium stercoris
AATAAAATAAGGAGTTTTTCTAATAAACAGACTGGATCCCAGGTCCACGCCTGGGATGACACCTACAACGACCGCTCCCATAACACTGCGGGCCGCACCCTGGCGGCCCGCCAAACACTACGGGATGACGCCCTAACAACAAGTGGACGCACGGCGAATACTTGCATAGCAATGGCGGGTTTTACTTTAATTGAACTCCTAGTTGTCGTACTCATCATCGGTATTTTAGCGGCGGTGGCACTGCCGCAATATACCAAAGCGGTGGAAAAAAGCCGGTTGGTTGAGGCAATGACTATCATAAATTCTTTGGAAAAAGCAATTCCCGTATATTTTTTGGCTAATCCAGACGCCTGTATTAACTTCTTTGGGGACAATATCTCTTCTTGTCCTGGCAATCAAACAGATGTGTTGGATATAACTTTACCCAAATCTATGTTAGATAGTTGTGGGTCTAGTTGCTTTTGGAAAAATGGCGGTATGGAGTTTGGATTAGATGCATCCTGTTATGATGGAAGTTGCTCTATTGCTGTTGGTGTTACTAACAATAATGACTATTTTAGGTTGGAGTCTATTTATTCCAGTGGTGCGTGGCGGCATATGTGCAATAATTATGGCAAAGAGGATAAGTGTAAAACGCTGGCGGCTAATTGGTAAAAATATTTAACAGGGCCTAAATACGCCTAGGCCTTTGGGCCCTTGCACGGGATAGCATAGACGGATATACTATAAGTATGAAATTTCTTTGTGCGCTATCCTTTTTGTTGGCATCCGCGGTGGCCGCGGCGGCTCCGTTTGGGCATTTGGAAAATGTATCCACCCAACGGGCGGTATTTTTGGCGGATAAATTAGTCCAAAAACAGCCGATTACGTATTGCGTGCAAAAGGGCGATTTTGAAACCGTTACCGCGCCTCTTGCGGACCTTGCGCTCCAAACCCAGGCCGCCCTTAACGAGTGGACCCGCGGCGTTGCCCTGCATATAGAAGCGGCGGGGCGCAGTAAGGAATTTGCGGGTTTGCTCCCCCTCTTAAAAGGGGCTAAATTTACCGAAGTACCGTGCGATTTATCCAAGCACCCGGCGGCCGGGGCGTTCTTCCTCGCGCGCAAAAACGCGCAAGAGGCCGACATTACGGTCTTGGCCTCTGCGGCCTATTGCGAGGGCCATTTTCATAGGACTTCCTCTTTTTACACCGAGCAAATGCCCCCCGCTAAACCCTTTATCTGTCTGCAAACCCGCTACGCCAGTATCCCAAGCGATAAGGAAAATTTGTCTCAAACCGGGCTTTCAGACGAGCAAAAAGATATTTTGACTAATGCCAAAAAAGTGCTTTCCCGCACTACCGCGCCCGATTACTCGTCGGACGACCAACGCCGCCTGTGGATATTAAACCGCTTGTACTCGTATGACGGGCCAACCTATTTGGCGGCGGTTACGCACGAAATGGGCCACGCCTTTGGTCTGGCGGACGAATACACGGGGATAAGTGTGGACCCTTTGTACAAAACCGCCGAGCCCGTTTCCGGCATAATGAAGCGGCTCTACGACCCCTTGGGATGCAGTGAGGTGGACGGGATGATTATCCTGTTAGACCGTTACACGCACACCGCGCGTACCTTTACCAGTTTTTGCGGGGATGGCGTAACCTTTGTGTCCGGCGTGCAAAAGGTTGCGAAAAATACCCCCACCAAATTGCGCGTTCGGCCGGGCGTGTTAGAGAGGTGGAGCCTTATGCCCGCTTCCCCCACGACCAAGGCAATGCTTTACGAAAGCGTCCGTCAGGCGGATGCGTTGGATGACGATACACGAACTGCCGCCGCTTCCTTGGGCGAGGCGGACGAAATTTATTCCCGCGGGATGGTGAAAGCGGGCGGAATCCGGCAGGGCTCTTGGCTATTTATTGCGCGCCGCGGCAAACAATACCGCACGGCCCGCGTGCAATATAACGCTTCGGGCCGGGTGGCACAGGTGCGCTTGGTGCAACTAACGGCTACGCAGGCGGCCAAGTATTTTGCCGAAATGAAGACCGCCGAAAAATCCCCCCTTTCGGTGGATAAATAAGTACAATATTTTTATGGCAACTATCAAAGAAGCGGCAAAATTATTAAAAAACGCCCGTTACGCGGTCGCCTTTACCGGGGCGGGCATTAGCGTAGAGAGTGGCATTGCGCCCTTTACGGGGACTGGTGGTTTGTGGAACCAGTATGACCCGAAATTTATTGAAATCAATTTTTTTGAAAGATATCCCAAAGAGTCCTGGGAAGAAATGAAGAAAATCTTTTTTACCGATATGGACGAGGCTGACCCCAACGCGGCGCATAAAGTGCTTGCCAAATTGGAACAAAAAGGGCTGTTAAAGGGTGTGATTACGCAGAATATAGACGGCCTGCACCAAAAGGCGGGGTCTAAAAATGTACAGGAATTTCACGGCACGATTAAAACGCTTTCCTGCCTGTCCTGTGGGCGGAAATATAATTTAGAAGATGTAAATTTAGACGATGTTCCCCCGCGTTGCTTTTGCGGTGGGGTGTTAAAACCCGATTTCGTGTTTTATGGCGAGGGTATCCCCGTTAAGGCTTACCAAAACTCCTTGGAAATGGCCCAAAACGCCGATGTAATGGTAATTGTGGGCACGGCGGGGCAGGTGATGCCCGCTTGCAGTCTGCCGCTTACGGCCAAGCAATTCGGCGCGCAGATTATAGAGGTAAACCCGCAGGCCTCCGCCTTTACCGGGAGCATTACGGATTTGTACTACCCGATGAAGGCCACCGAGTTTTTTACCGAGTTGGAAAAGGAAATGAAGTTATAAAAAGGCGGCTTTTAGGCCGCCCTTTTTAGCGGGGTTGTTCCCCAAAGCGGTTTTCCCCCTCGGTGCCGGGGAGTAACATACAAATAAACAGCGCAAGCCCGCCCAAGTAGGGCACAAGTAGCAATAGTTGCCACCAGCCGCTCATCCCGATATCGTGCAAGCGGCGCGTGCGCAGGGAAAGCGGTAAAAGCAATGCCCCTAAATAGGACCCAACAATACAAATAATGGCTCCAATCCAGCCTACCCCCTCTTGGCTTCCCGGGTCGCTATACAACATAGTGCCGATAATCATACAAAGAAACATTACGATAAACCAGGCGGCAAGCATCAGGGCAATATACCAACACATAAAAAGCCAAAATTCCTTGCGGTTGGCGCGGCCCTTAAAGTCAAACAGTCGTTTTAGCGGGTTAATTAAATATTTCATTTGGCAAGTTCCTCCGCTTCGGTTTGGACGGCTTTTTCCGTTGCGCGCATAGCGGACAAGGTTTTTTCAAACAAATCTTCTAACGGCCAGCCCAGCATTTCAGCCCCTTGTTTGATAATGTCGCGCGAGCAGCCGGCGGCAAATTTTTTATCCTTAAATTTCTTTTTCAGGCTGGAAACTTCCATATCTTGCGTACTTTTGGACGGGCGCATTTTTGCCGCCGCGCCGATAAGCCCGGTCAGTTCATCTACCGCAAAAAGCACCTTTTCCATTTCGTGCTCCGGCTTGACGTCCACGGTAATGCCGTATCCGTGGCTGCAAACCGCGTGCACCAGTTCGGGCTCTGCGTTAATTTCGCCCAACAGTTCGGGGGCCTTTTTACAATGCTCCTGCGGGAATTTTTCAAAGTCTATGTCGTGCAACAGCCCGCACAAGCCCCAAAAATCGGCGTCGGATTTATAGCCTAGTTGCTCGGCCAGTTGGCGCATTACGGCTTCTACCGTAAGCGCGTGCAAGAGATGAAAGGGCTCTTGGTTGTATTTTTTAAGTAAGTTTAACGCTTGTTCGCGCGTAATATGTGTGTGCATAACTATAAAAGACTCCTAGAACGTATATTCATCTACCATAAAAATCTGTACCGAGGGGTCCTCGGCCATACGGCGTTTTAAAAAGGTTTTTTTAAGGCTGGGGCGCACGGTAGCGGAATAATAAATAGCCTTGGGCATATTCGGAAAATAGGCCTTTAAATAGATATATTTGCCGAAACTGGCCGATACCGCGGCGGGCTTGTATTCTTGCCACTCTTTTAGGGCCGCTTCGTTAATGGCGGTGCGGGTTTTTTCGTTTTGCCCGTCCACTTCAAAGCCGTCTATCAGTTGCAAAAGCAAATTTAGGTTATTCTTTTTAATCAGCCTGGCCGTGGGGCCGGGGTTGGCCTCCAAATACAAATGGTCCTGCGGAATATGAAAGGCCTTGGACGTATTTAAAATGTAGTCTATGTCCGCCTGCGTGAGGTCCGTTTTGATGTCAAGCCACCAGTATTTTTCCGCAGGGGCGCGCAGAGCAGAAAAAATATCGGCCAGTTTTACGCGGTTTTTGAGTTGTTTTTCGTCGTGCGCCACATACAGCCGCTCGCCGTTTGCTTCGGTTACGGCGATTAAATCCAGTTCAAAACCGGAGTATTTATCCTCCTTTTTCTGGGCGCGGCGCGGAGTGTTTACTTGGTGCAAAAATAAAATCTGTTTGGCGGGCGCGGCGAGAGCGAAATCAGACGGCTCGGTTAAGAGTTGAGGCAAGATGAATTTTTGCTCGGTATATACATACATAAAGGCCGTATAGGCTCCGGCCGAAACCAGGACCAGCAAAACAAGCGCTAAAATCAGGCGGTAAGTTCTCATAGTAACGCGGGCAAAAAAATACCGCCCCCATAGCGGAAGCGGTATTTTTGCAAATTAGTTGTTGGCGGGGCCGAAGCGGTTTTCGCCTTCGTTGCTGGGAAGCACGGCAAAGACAAAAAGCACAATTCCACCAATGAACGGCACGAGGTTCAAAAGAATCCACCAAGCGCTTTTGTTGGTGTCGTGCAGGCGGCGGGCCAAAATAGCCAAAGACGGCAAGAAAATAGCCAACTGGCACAAGTTGAAAATAATTTGGCCAACTTTGCCAAAGAAACTAAGCACTACGGCTAAAATCAATAACGCAACCACGGTAAACAATACATACAGCCAGTATTGTTTGCGGGTGGCGCGGCCCTTAAAATCTACATAGTGCTTTTTAAAAACATCCAAAAAATAGGTGTTAATTACGTTCATACTTTCTCCTTTAAACGACTACTTAATTTATAGCACAAATTTTAGCCGCGTTTCAAGTTATTTGTAAAACTTGGCAAACGTCTTAAACGCTTCCCCCACTTGGGCCGCGTCCGCACCGTCCGAAATAGGGGTAAAGTTCTCGTCGTAAAATTCCAGATTTCCGTAAGCGTCCATTACCGTTAATTTATCCCCGGTGCGAACGGCCTTTTTGGTGTAACTGGAAATAAGGCTGAACGGACGCGGGGTACTGTCAAACAAATCTGCGCCAATGGAGTAGTCCGCGGGGGCGTTTGTGCAGTTGTAAACGTGCGTTAAAATAGTGGGCGCAACATCGTAATGGTTGGTGCGGTAGGTAAGTGTTTGGGCGTCCGCATCGGACGGGCTCCACACAAAAAGCGGAACGTGCGTTTGATATTTCGCAAAATTACTGTTATGGCCCCAAAAATTGTGGCGCGTGTCGTTAATTTCCTGCCCGTGGTCCCCGGTCAAAACAACCCAGGTGTTTTTTAAAAGTCCGCGCTTTTGTAAATCCGTCAGCAGGCGGTCTATCATTTTATCGGTAAAATGCAGGGAATTTTTGTAGCGGTTCATATACGGGGTCGGGTCTGTGTTTTTGGTTAAAAGCAGGTAATTCATCGCTTCGCCTGCGGGTTTGAAGATTTGGTCCTCCTTGGGCGAATCGCTCCCGTGCGGAGCGTCCAAAAACACAAAGCCGAAGAACGGCTCCTTGGGGTTGTGCTTGTCCAAGAAAGTTTCAAAGTCTTGCACGGCGTCTATATCCCGCTCCCATTTGGTTTGCCCCTTGGATTCCAGGCGTAAATTGGGGATAGCGGCAAACACATTTTGGTGGAAGGCGGGGCTGTTTAACTTGCCGCTGCTATACACAGCAGGCGTGTAGCCCAGGGCTTGCGCTTCGCTCACCAAAACGGGTGGCAGGTGGCGGCTGGTAAAATCGTTCCAATACGCATAGGGCATAGAATAAAACAGCGAAAATACCCCCGCTTCGGTGGCGTTCCCGCCGCTTAAATGGTTGGCAAAGTAATGGGCGCCCGCGCGCTGGCTCCATTGGGTTAAGCGGGGCATAATTTCGGGCGTAAAACTGTCAGAGCGCCACGATTCCACCAAAATAATAAGCACATTTTGCTTTTTGTCCGGCGCGCAGGAAAGTGTATGCAAGGGGTAATTTAAATCCCCGCGGGCAGGCAGGGCGTAAGGCTCGCGCTTGGGCTCAAAACCCATTTTGCGCAGGCGGCGGTTGACGGAAAGAGGATTTGAAAACGGGAGTCTGTCGCGCTGGGCGGTAATGGACGGAACCATCATAAACTTGGCCCACGCAAATAAACCGTTATATCCAAGCGAAATAAGCACAAAAAATACGCCCGTCCAAATAAGAAATTTGTTAGAGAGTGTAAATTTTTTGCTGAGGAGTGTTAGCCCCCACTCGGCCGCGAACAAAACCGCCAGGCCCGTAAAGGCCATTGCCCAAGTAGAAGCCGGGAACATAAAAATTTCCCGCCCCGCCGGCCCAAAGAAGAGTTCCAGCATCGCCGGGCTAATGTGGAAGCGGTACTGGGAATAGACAATAATGTCCAGCACAAAAAACAGCGAGAAAACGCCCCCCCACACGGTAGCCGCCGCTTGCAGGGCGCGCGGGCCAATCAGGCGGAACGGAAGCGATAATATAAAAAGCCCCAAGGCAAAAAGCAAAATATGCCCCGGGATAAAAAACGCGGTAAAGAGGCTGCCGTAAAAGTCGCCCGCAAAACCGCCCGTTTTAAAGTAAAAAAGGGATAAAATACACCACAAAAGCCAGTTAATAAGCGCAAAAAGAGAGAGGTTTCTAATCTTCATAAAAATTCCTTGCAGGGGTTTGTTAAATTATATCTTTTTTGGGGGCCGTCTGACGGCGTAAAAACGATACGCATTGCGCCGTTTCGTCCCCGGTCAGGGCCAAAACCTTGCCCACCAGGCGGTTTATTTGCGCTTCCAGCGGTTCCGTGTCTGCCTGCGGGTGCTTGGTTTTTAAACCGTAAATTTGCTTGGCTAACGCTTCCAGCGCGGCTTCATCATCCTGTGCGGCGGCGGGTACGGGCAAATCGTTCAGCGGGGCGGAGTAGAGTTCCAGCAAATTGCCCTTGCGTTTGCCCTTGTAAAAAAGCCAAGCGTAATACGGCGCGGAATTAAACAGGGCCAGCAAATACCACAGGGAAACGCCTTTTGGGACCGAGATAAAATATACATCCGAACTGGCGTACCACGGGCCGGGCGTATAGGCGAACGTGTTTTTTACGGCGCGCTGGGGCACGGCCAGTTTGGGCGCGTCAAAATCCATTTTTCGTCGCACGGAGCCGAACCAATATTCCCCCCGCTTTAAGGCTTTGTCTATGCCGTTGTTGTTTTGCTTGCGGGCGAGCAAAACCGGGGCGAATTTTTTGAGGTGCGCGCGCAGGGCAGGATAGTTGGAAAAATCGGTATTTTTGTCCCCGGGGTAGAAGAAATCAATCAGCC
Source organism: Candidatus Avelusimicrobium stercoris (assembly GCF_002437085.1). Classification (NCBI taxonomy): domain Bacteria; kingdom Pseudomonadati; phylum Elusimicrobiota; class Elusimicrobia; order Elusimicrobiales; family Elusimicrobiaceae; genus Candidatus Avelusimicrobium; species Candidatus Avelusimicrobium stercoris. The sequence continues at coordinate 7,552 of NZ_DJOA01000027.1, forward strand.
AACGGTTTGGAATTTGGCGCGCGACATAAGGAAAAATATCGGAATTTTTAAAAAACGGTTTTAATCTGCTCTGTTCGGTTTCTGAGAGGTTTAACGCGTTTTTTTCGCGAGACGACAGCACAAACACGCCGTCGCCTTTTTCCACGCTGGGAAGCGCAAATTTCTTCAAATGGGCGGCGGAAATTTTATCGCACCCCGTCATTAGCCCGTTGGTAACGGTGGCGACGTCCTTTAACGTTCGCGGAACGCTTGCCATTTTAGCAAGTACTGCCTGTAAATTTCCCCCGGTTTGGATAAGTAAATAAGCGTTTTCTCCGTTAAAAAGCGCTCCTTGCGCCACGGGCGTGCCGTTTACGGCGCAGGGTGCTTTGGTGTGGCCCTTTTCAAAAATACTTATTAAACTGTGGTGTCCGTCCGCCTCGGCAAAGAGCCGTTGCTCGCCAAAGTCCTGCAAATATAAAAAGGCGGCATTTTCTCTTAAATCCTGGCGCAAGAGGGCGGCCCCTTGGGCGGTAGCAAAGTAGGGCGTAGTCAAAAAGCCCGCGGTGCCGGACGGGCGCAAAATTTGAAGCGTCAAATAAAAAAACAGGTAGAGCAAATCGCTTTTGGGCGTAATTTTATCTTGCCAGAGCGGGTTTTGCCGCAGGGATTCAAAAATTTCCCGGTGATTCTTTTGTCCGACGTATGGCGGATTGGAAAGAACCACATCAAACCCGCCCTTTTTAGAAAATACGGCGGGAAATTCCGCCTGCCAGCAGGTCTGCCCGTTGGAGGCGGAAAGCGCGTCCAATACCCGCAAATTGGGGAAATTAAAGGGATTTTCCATCCCCGGCAAAAGTGCCAGGCGCAATTTAAAGGTACTAATCGCCTGCGGCGAAATATCCCCCGCATAAAGATTTTGGCGGACGACTTGCGCTAAAATTTGCCCGTAAGGCGTTTGGGGCTCGGCCCGTTGGAGGATATCCGCCAATTTTTGCGCGAAAGGAATTAGCAAATTGCCCGTTCCGCAGGCCGGGTCGCACACGGTGAGATTTTTTAAAAATGTAAGCGTTTTTAAGTCCGCCGTCTGGGCGCCATTTAATAGTGCGCGGGCCTCTTCGGGCGGCAAAGAGGCTTGGCGGCATAAAGCGTAAAAGAGCGTTTGCCCGGCCAGGTGCTGTGCCACCGTATCCGGCGTGTAAAAAACGCCTTTTTCGCGCCCGTCCGCTTGGAGCAGGGCCTGTAAAAAACCTAAATCCCTAGGTTCCACATCCGCTTGCTTTAATTCGCGCGCAACAGCGGGCGGCACGAGGGGCTTTTTAGGCAGAAATTCACCCCACGCAGGGGCTTTATCCCCCGCTAATTGGTGCGCCAAGGCATTATATAAGCCGCCTAATGAAAAATTTTCCCGGCGGCAAAGGCGTATCAGTTTTGCAAGTGTGCGCGAAGCCATATATAAAAATTCCGTTACTTTATTTTAGCACAGAATATAAAATAAGAAGGCGGGCCTTTTACATTAGCCCGCCTTGGTGCATATTAAAATGCTTATTTGACCTTTTTGCCCTGTTCCAAGAGCAAGGTGAACGTGGTCATATTCGTTACCTCGTCCGGGCCGAAGAACTGAATCGGGCCGGGGAAGGTGTAAAGGTCCAACTCCGCCCAATCGGCGCGGTTTTTAAGCAAGTGCTTAAAGGGTTCGCCTTTGAGTTCCACGAGGGCCTTTTTGATGACCGGTTTTTCTTTACCTTTGCGGCGTTCAATGTTCATCATCATCGTCAACGGAATACCGCCGCATTCCCAATCCTGCGCCTTTTTGGTCAGTTTGCGCACGGAAGAGAGGTAGCCCGAGCATTTGTTAAGCGCCAAAACGGCGGCGTTGTAGCCCAAGGCATAGGTATAGTTTGCGTCAAAGGTGGACGGAATACCGCAGCGGCCTTCGTAACCGAAGAAGTGCGTAATAGCGGAGAATTTACCGTCATATTTGCCTTCCTTCTTCATTTCGGCCAGTTTCGTGCGGAGCATTTCCACCAGCAACTTTTCGGTTTCAATCAAGGAAACCTGTACGTTGCCGTGCGGGTCGCGGTCCAACATCAACTGGCTGGCGATACCGGCCGGCAAGGATTTCATCAGTTCAGCGAGTTTGGCCGGGAGTTTGGAGATAATAAACTCTTTCTTTTCGGCCACGGTGTTCATCTTGGACAAGGCGGCTTCGTTTTCGGCCAGCGAGTCGTTAAGCGCGCTGATGAGTTCCTTCATTTCCGGGATAAATTCAATTAAGCCTTCCGGCACCAACACCACACCGTAGTTTTTGCCCGCTTTGGCGCGTTTGGCAATGAGTTTAGCCAAATCGTCCACAATTTGGCCGAGCGTCATCTTTTTGGCTAATACTTCTTCGCCAATGAGCACGGCGTTGGGGTGCGTTTTAAAGGCCACTTCCAAGGTAATGTGAGAGGCGCTTCTGCCCATCAGGCGGACAAAGTGCCAATATTTGCGCGCGGAATTGACGTCGCGTTCAATATTGCCCACGAGTTCGGCGTAAATTTTGGTGGCGGTATCAAAACCAAAGGAGGTTTCAATTTGTTTGTTTTTCAGGTCGCCGTCAATCGTCTTCGGCACGCCGATAACGGAGATGTCCACACCCTGCTGTTTTAAATATTCGGCAATTACGCAGGCGTTGGTGTTGGAGTCGTCGCCCCCTACTACCACGAGCGCGTCCATTTTGTTGGCCAAGAGGTTATCTTTGGCGGCTTTTAATTGTTCGTCCGTTTCAATTTTGGTGCGGCCGGATTGGATAAGGTCAAAACCACCGGTGTTGCGGTAGTCCTTCATCAGGGCCGGGGTAATTTCAATAAATTTGTTTTCTACGATGCCGCTGGGCCCGCCCAAGAAACCGAAAAGTTTATTCTTGGCATTGGCTTTTTTAAGCCCGTCCAACAGACCGCCGATTACGTTGTGGCCGCCCGGGGCCTGGCCGCCGGAGAGCACTACGCCCACGCGCACGGCCTTTTTGCAGGCGGCGGCGTTGGAGCCTTTTACAAAGGTAATTTCAGGCAAGCCGTAGGTATTGGGGAAAATCCGTTTTACGGCGGCTTGGTCGGCTACGCTTTTGGTCGCTTTGCCCAATTTGGGTTTTACGGCCGCGGGGCCTTTTTTAAGGATGTTGGGAAGCACGGGCTGGTATTTGCAGCGGTGCTTTTGAAGATGAGAACAAACGCTTTTAGCGGTATGTTTAGTAGGCATTACTCTTCTCCTGTTAAGATAAAATCTTTACTTTTATTATACAAAATTCCCCCGGTGTGTATTGGGAAAAATCAAATAATATAAAAATAGGATATTTCTTTGGGCCCGAAAAAATAAGGAACAGGGCCTTTTTGTTGGAACAAAGGTTCGTTCGCGGCCCCTTTTTAAAAGGGGTTGTTTCATTTTTTTTGTTAAAATTTTAATTGTTGTTGGTGTACCCGGATGTATTCACCGTATAAAAACGCGTACAAAAGGCATTTTTGCTAAAATATAAATGTCTTAAAAAGGAGAGAAAATGAAAGAATTTAACAAGATTTGTCGTTTATTGCCGTCATCCCCGAAGGTTTCTGTCGGGGATCCATTGTTATTAAACAAGAAAAACGACAGATTCCCGACTGCGACATTCGGGAATGACGCCACTAGCCTAAGTAGCCGCACGGCAACAGCAGGATTTACCCTTATAGAATTATTAGTCGTTGTCCTTATTATCGGCATTTTGGCGGCGGTGGCGGTGCCGGAGTATCAGGTGGCCGTGTTAAAAAGCCGTCTGTCCAGCACAATGGCTACCGTCAAAACCATTGCCAACGCGGCTGAGGTGTATTATTTAGCCAACGGAGCCTACGCGCCGGATGACATTACGCTCCTAGATATTTCGGACGTAAATGGGTGCAGACAAATAGGGCAGGGCCGCTTGAATTGTGGCAATATTGAGTACGATTATAATGCCGGAAGTGCCGGTGGTTGGCATACAAATGGGCAAGACCGTATTGACGGAAAAATTTATTTAAATGGGGTGCTGACTATTTCCTATTTACAGTATTTAGAGCATAGTCCCAATTATGCAGGGGAGCGACATTGTATTGTTAATGATACTTCTTCCTCCTTGGCTCACCGTGTTTGCAAAAGTATGGGTGGCACGCTGGTTAGTGGCAGTAGTACATCCTATTGGTTGCCCTAGACTGCAAGAAAAATTTTGAAACTTGCGTGAATTTTTTGTAAAATAATCTATATAAAAATATTTGCGCCCCCATAGCTCAATGGATAGAGCATCTGCCTTCTAAGCAGGGGATATAGGTTCGATTCCTATTGGGGGTAAATATAGAACCCGCGAAAGCGGGTTTTTTATTTACCCCCAAAGCCGCATAAACTGCTTTATGCGGCGGTAGGAAGCGAAAGCCGGAGCCTTATACGAATTTGAGGCCAGGGGCCGAAAGGCGAGTATGGCGAGGCGGGGCCGCGAGCGCCGAGGGTCAACGAGGCGACTAGTGGCCGATGACCTTAAAGGTAAATATAGAACCCGCGAAAGCGGGTTTTTTATTTACCCCCAAAGCCGCATAAACTGCTTTATGCGGAGGTAGGAAGCGAAAGCCGGAGCCTTATACGAGTTTGAGGCCAGGGGCCGAAAGGCGAGCAGGACGGGCGGGGCCGCGAGTATATTTCCCCCATATTTTCCTATCTGGGCCCAAAGACCTATGCGTAATTAGGCCTTTTGGCCCTGTTCATTTTGAACAAGAAAAACTATGCTATTAAAAATGTTATAGGGTGTTTGCGTAAAAAATAGTAGATTTTTTGGGTATAACTTGGTATAGTGAAAGTGTACCCGAATTAAACTGACAACAAAAGAAGGAGTACCTAAAATGAAACAACTCGTATTAGCCCTGCTGTTACTGGGCTTGGCGGTTCCTGGTTCTGCCCAAGCCGGTAAAGCTCCTGTCGTTGCAGCAAAACAAGTAAAGAAAGTTGCTACCGCGTTTAAAACCCGCGTACCTGCGGCGCCGCGCGTGTCCAGCAAAGTGCTTAAACAGCAATATGCCTTGGTCAGCCGTTCTTTGGATATTGCCCGCCAAGTACACAGCCAACAAGTGGCCCAGATTCTAACGGATGCTTCACTTGCTGCGCAAGAACGCTTGCTGGTGCTGGAAAAATTAGAAGTTGAAACGGCTGCCTTGATTGCCAGCCTTAACGAACGCGCCCTAAAATCGCAAGCCCAATGGGGCGAAAGGTTGTTGGTGGAACGCAATCCGAATTTCCTGCCTAAAAAAGACGCGAACATCCCGGGGATGCTCTCTGAATCGGCCAAGCCGACGGAATACCCCGATATGTCCCCCGCTTTCTTCCGCGAAGTGGTGGCCTTAGTTCCCGAATATGAGGAATTACCCGAAGAGGTAAATATGCTTGCGGTGGCGCTTGGCAAAAAGTTAGGCTTTATGGAACAAACTATTACCCAGTTGAAAGAGGTAAAACTGGCTGCCAACAAAAAAGTTGCGATTAGCGAAACGGAAATGGAAAAACGCTTTTACCGCAACCAAGTGAAAAAGGCTGACCGCGAACTGGCGAAACTTTCCAAACAAGCGGCCCAAGCCGCGGCGGATTTGGTGGATTTAATGAATCTTTATCCCTCCTTATACAAAGACGCTTTGACGTTGGTAGCCGCTAAGTTGGATACCTACCCGGTTAAAACGGACTTTGTAAAATACCTGCGCGGAAAAGTCCGCTTGCCCTCTATGGTCAAGGAAGAGGCGCCCCGCCGCAGAATTGGTTTTAACTAACCGAATAGTTTTAAAAAGCCCCGCGTTCAGCGGGGCTTTTTTGTGGTGTGCTGGGAGTATCCAAAAAGCGTTTTTTAGCGGCGTTTGACTCTGTAAAATGGTAAAATAAACTAACTGCATTTTGGGAGTATTTTATGGCCAGAAATTTATCGTTTTCTTATTCTAAAATGGGTATGTATAAGGAATGCCCGCAGAAGTATAAATTCCGCTACGTCCATATGTTGCCCGAGCAACCCAAGTATTACTTTGCGTTCGGTTCTGCTTTGCACGAGGTAATGGAGTACATTTATAACCCGGCGAACCCGGTTTTTCCCACCTTGGCGGAGGCGTTGGTGTTTTTTGAAAACCATTGGAATAAAACCACTTACGAGCAAAAGGGCTACGCGTCGCTTGAAAAAGAACTGGCCGGATATGCCGAGGGGCGGCGGATTATTGAGTCCTATTACGCCAAAAACGCGGCCACTTTTGCGCATCCTCTGTCCGTAGAAATGAAGAGTACCCTGGATATTGACGGGCTAAGCCTGATTAGCATTTTGGACCGTATGGATTATTTGGGCGACGGTAAAATTAAAATTTTGGACTATAAAACGGGCAAAACCGTCCAGCGCGAGCCAGACCAACTGTATATGTACCAAAAAGTGGCCGAAAACTCTCCCGCCATCCGCGCACTGGTGGAGCAGAAGGACCCGGGCGTAAAGGAAATCCGCGTAGCGCAACTGAGTTTTTACCATTTGCCCACCTTGCACGAAATGACGTTTGAGCGCGCCGAGGACAAGGAAATTTTTGAATTTTGGCAAGGCGTTTTAAAGGTGGCGGACAATATCCGCGCGGGCAATTTTGCCCCCACCCCCGGCGAAAACCAATGCCGCTGGTGCGATTACCGTAACATTTGCCCCGTGTTTACGGGTAAGGAATACACCGGGCCGACGGGCTTTGCGGCGCGTAAAATAACGCCCGCCCCCGCCGAACAACCTAAGAGCGAGCAGGAAATTTTGAGCGAAAAAATTGACCGTTGCGGGGCGCTATTGGACGAAGCCAAGGCCTTGCAAAAGGAAATCATTTCGCTAATGCGCAAAAATAATTTTGAACGTCATTTCGGCAAGCAATACAAGGCTGAACTTGCCCGCGTGGAAAAGTTGGAATTTACCGATAAAGAGAAAGTAGTGGAACTTTTGCGCACGTTAAAATTGTTGGCCAAGGTGCTGGTGCCTACGCAAAGCACAGTGGCCGGGCTACTAACGGACGCGTCCGTCCCCGCGGAGGCCAAGGCCAAATTACAGGCGTTTGCCAAAAAAGAAGAGGATATTAACTTAAATTTAACCAAGGCGGAATAGTATGATAAAAAAAACGGATTTTCGCTTGAAGTGGTCTTTTTTTACCGTGCTGGCGGCGGCCCTGCTGTTTACCGTGGCCCGCGCGGCACTTTTTTTGTTAAACCGCGATTTTTTCAGCGCGTTATCTGGGACGGAGATTTTTTCCGCCTTTTTAAATGGGCTCCGCTTTGATTTTTCCGTAATAGCCCTTTTTATGGGGCCGGTGCTGTTTTTGCTCAATTTGCCCGTGCGCGGACGCGGCTGGGTGAAATTTTGGGTGGGCGTATTACTGGCCGAACTGATTTTTGCGGCGGGCTTTTTAATCGGCGATTTGATTTATTTCCCCAAGGTAAACCGCCACATTGCCGAGGAAATCGTGCAGGTGGCCAACGACTGGGGCTATGTGTTAAAGTATATGCTTACGCAGGTTTGGCTGCCGCTTATTATTCTGTTGGGCGGCTTTGCGTGGGCGGTGCGCGCGGTGTGCCGCTATACGGATACGCATTTTCAGGCTAACCGTTTTAGCAAAATCCGCACGGGTGAAATTTTATTTTTGATTGTTTTGCTTACCTTTTTAGGCATCCGCGGACACATCGGGCGCGGCAAGTCCTTGGGCGTGGCTGACGTGTATAATTATGCCGTTTCCCCCGCCGCCGCCGCGCTTACGCTAAACGGCGCGTTTACGGCCTATCAGGTGGGCAGAAAGGGCGCAATGGAAATTTCCAACGCGTTCCCGGCGGATAAAGCCCTAGAACTCACGCAAAAACGCTTTGTAGCCAAGGACGAAACCGTGCCAGATGAAAATTATCCGCTTATGCGTCAAGCCCAAGCGGACGATAAACCGCTTGCAAAAGGTTACAACGTAATGATTGTGCTTTTGGAAGGTTGGCACCCCTATTATGTGGACGGTTTATCCGGCCAAAACTTTGGCGCTACCCCGGTATTTGACGATATTTTAAAAAACGGCGTGAACTTTACGAACGCCTATGCGGCGGGCCTGCGCAGTATTTTTGGCTTTGCGGCGGTGTTTGCGGGTGTGCCACTGGTGCCCGGGCTGCCGATGTTTGGCTACGGGCTGGAACTAACTTCGTTTTCCCCTATGCCGAAGCATTTTTCGCAGGAGGGCTATTACACCTTTTTTGCACAGACCTCGCACCGCGACTCTTACCGCTTGTGCGCGCTGGCCTCGTACCTGGGCGTAAAGGACAGTTACGGCTGGGAGGACATCCCCGAACTGTTAAAATACAAGGACCGCGCCCCCTTTGGCTACGATTACGACGCCTTAATGTTCGCGGCGGATAAAATTAAAAACCGCCAAGAAAAGAATTTTATGGGTATGGTGTTTACGGGCATTACGCACGAACCGTTTGCCTCCACCTTGCCGCAGTTTGATAAATATCCGTACGATTCGTGGGAACACGGCTTCTTAAATACGCTGTCGTTTGCTGATTGGTCTATCGGCGAGTTTTTAAAGCGCGCCAAAGAGGATGGCTGGTTTGATAATACCGTTTTTGTCTTTGTGGCGGACCATACCTCGGGCGGCCCTGCGGACGATTCATTAAAAAACCGTTTCCGTATTCCGCTGGTTATTTACGCGCCGAAACTGTTTAAAGGGCGGGAAGCCAAGCAAATCGTTTCTCAATTAGATTTAATTCCCACACTCTACCGTTTGACGGGCCTTACGCCTGCTTATACGGCCTTTGGGCGGGATATGTTTGATACGTCCTTGGAGCGGGTGGCCCTTGTGTCCGAGGGCGTGAATATTGGCCTTATTACTCCGGACGGCGAAATGCGCCACAGCGGCGGAAAGATTTTATCCGCCACGCCCGGTATGGATACCAAAAAGGCCGAAGAAACCTTGCTGTCCTTGGACAAGGCCGCCTATACGCTGCTCAAAGAAAACCGCTGGTATAAGCCCGCCGGGAGCGCGCAATGAGTGGAAACCTGTTTGTTGCGCTGGATTTGGGTACGTCCTCTTGCCGCGCCTTGGCCTTTAACCAAGCCGGGCAGGCCGTGGCGCACAAAAGCCTTGCACTTGCGCCAAAACGCCCCCAAAACGGCCTTTCTTATTATGACGGGGCCGAACTCCTGCGCGCGCAGAAAAACGTTTTAAATTCCCTTTTAATGCAGGTCGGGCCGCAAAATGTCCGCAGTATTTCCGTGGCCGGTCAGCGTTCCACGGTGGTTTTGTGGCATAAGCAAACGGGCGAAGCCTTGGCCCCGGTGCTCACTTGGGAGGATGGCCGCGCGGCGGCGGAAGCGGAAAACGCCCCCGTCAGCCAGCCGGAAATCCACGCGGTAACGGGCCTATATAAAACGCCGTATTTTTCCGCGCCCAAAATTGCCTGGTGCCTTAAAAACTGCCCGGTGGTTAAGCAGGTGCTCGCCGAAAACAATTTGCTTATTGGCCCGGTTCCTTCATATTTTATTTGGCATTTAACGGGCGGCAAAACCTTTGCCACGGATGCTACGCTTGCCCAGCGGACGCTTCTTTTGGATATCCGCACGCAAACGTGGAGCGCGGATCTGTGCAAGGCCTTTGGCGTGCCGTTTGAATCGTTGCCGGCACTCCGCCCGAGTGCAGCGGATTACGGCGTGTACGAATTTGAGCAGATAAAAATCCCCCTTTGCGTGTGTGCGGGCGACCAACAAGCCGCCGCGTGGGGCCGTTTACAGGCCGGGCATACGCTTATTAATTACGGAACGGGCGCGTTTTTACTCCATAATGTGGGGCACGGAAAAAAAACTGTTTTGCCAGGCGTGCTAACATCTTTGTCAGCGTCCTCTAAGGCCGGGCAAAGTGATTATTTATTAGAAGCCCCCGTCAATGCGGCGGGGAGCGCGCTCCAATGGCTAAAAGCGCAGGGGCTTTCCATAGACGATAAAAAACTGGACGGCTTATGCGCTTCTTCCAAGGCCCCGGTGTGGCTGCTTCCGGCCTTGGGTGGGCTGGGGGCACCGTATTGGGATTTTTCTTTGTCGCCCGTAGCGGCGGGTTTGTCCCCCCTTACCCAAAAGGCCGATTGGGTGGCCGGAACCGTGCGCGGAATTGCGTTTTTGCTTGCCGATATTGTGGCCTATTTGCGGGCCAATCAGGTGGCGGTTAATGGTCCAGTGGTGGTATCAGGCGGGCTTACGCGCCTCACCTATTTAATGCAATTTCAGGCGGATTTGTTGCAAGTTCCGCTGATGCAAAGCGATGAAACCGAAAGTACGGCCTTGGGCGCGGCGCGCTTGGCGGCTGATTATCTTGGCGAGCCGTTGCAAGAGACGCCGGCGGATAGCCCGCGCACCTTTGCTCCAAAAATAACGGCGGAGACGGCGCTCGCCTTGCACCAAAAATGGCAGGCCTTTTTAACTTGGTGCAAAGCGCAACCTCGTTAATTTGTGCGCTTGGTTGCTTACTAATTTTCCCCCGCTTTTTTAAGCGGGGGTTTTGGAACCCCGGCTAAACTAAAAAAGCCCCGCCGAAGCGGGGCTTTTTATGCGTCTAAAACATCCTTACAGTACGTCCGCCATATTTACTTCCTGCGGTTTGACTGTGGCGGCATCCACCGTGGCTTTTGCGGCCGCCTGAGTGTTAGCAACAGATTTTTTTACAGCCGTTTTGCGGGCGGCCGCATTTCTGCGGGCCTGCGTGGCGCGGCGTTTGGCCGTGTTTCTTTTGGCGGTGGCGTTGGTTTTTGCCTTGTTCGCCGTAGCCTTGGCTTTTACGGCTTGCGCTTTGGCCTTGGTTTGGGCGGCAGTCGTGGCAGCCTGCGTTTTTTGCACGGCTTCTTCGCCCTGCGCTTTCACTTCGGCGGTGGCTTCGGTTACTTGCGTATCGGTAGCCGTTAAGCGGCGGTTGATTTCTTCTTCCATAGCCGCTTCCTTTTGCGCTCTGGCTTCTTCCAACTGTTTTTGCAAGCGTTCCAATTCCGGGTCGTTTTGGTATTCCTGTTCCACTTGCGCGCGGACCTCGGCGGCTTTTGCTTCGGCCGCGGCCTTGGCTTGGGCCAGTTCTTCCTCTTTTATCTGCTGTACGCGGGCTTCGTCTTGCGCAAGTTGGTTTTCCAATTCTTGCACTTCGGCCTGCTTTTGCGCCTGGATTTGCAAGGCTTGCTGAACAACCTCGGCCTTTTTAACGCCCAATACATTAGCCGTTAAAGAGTTCGGCAAATATTGGTCCGTAAGCGTAAAAGCGTTTTCGCCATTATTGTTGGCGGCGCTGACTTCGGCCCCTTGCTGGATGAGGAACAGGGCGGTCTTGTCGTTTTTAGCCTTAATAGCCGACAAAAGCGGCGTGTTGTTTTCGCGGTCGCGCGAATTGATGTCCGCACCCGCCTTTAACAGCGCCTGCGCGGGGGCCACGTCCGTAGCGTAAACGCTATAAACGATAGCGGTGCGGTCTTGAAAATCCTTTTCGTTGGGGTTAATGCCTTTTTGTTTGAGCAAAATGTTCAAGCACTCTTGCTGGTTTTTGGAAGAGGCGCGCATTAACGCGGTTACGCCGTTGTTGTCCTTGGCGTTTACGTCAGCACCCAAGGAAAGCAAGTTGCGAAGCGTATCGGCCTGCCCTTGTTCTACGGCGTAGAAAATCGGCGTGCGACCCGAAAGATCCGCAATATTTACATCGGCTTTACCCGTGCGGACGAGCAGGCGGGCGGTGTCGCTATGGCCTTCGGCCGCCGCTGCGGAAAGGGCGGAAAGCCCCGTGGCCGGGTTGCGGTAATTTACCATAGCCCCGTGAGACAAAAGGACCTTTACGTTGTTGTTTAACCCTTTTTGCGCCGCATAAATAAGGGGCGTGTTACCCGCGTTGTCGGGCAGGTTTACCGCCGTGTTATCAAGCGCGATTAAATTGGAAATCAATTTGGCGTTGTCCGTGCCCGAAGCATAAATAAGAGCGGTTTTGCCCAAATCGTCCTTGGCGGTTACATCGGCGCCGTGTTTGACGAGGTAGGCCACCACTTCGGTATTGCCTGCGGCCGCGGCGGAAATAATCGGCGTTACGCCGTAACTGGAAGCGTCGTTTACAACGGCTTTACCGTCTTCCACGAGCATTTTGATAATTTCCATATTGCCCTTTTCAGCGGCAATGGTAAGCGGCGTAATCCCTGCGTAGTTTTTTTCGTTTACGTTTACGTTGGCGTACATCAGCGTGCGCACGCGGTCCACATCGCTGATTTTGACGGCGCGGACCAAGGACGTATCATAGACGTATTTGGTCTTGGCGCGCGGGCGATTGCCCAAGGTGTCGCCCTCGTATTTCTTTTGTTCGGCGCCAAACAAGGTTCCGCGGTAAATATCGCCGGGGACTTGCGTGGCTTGCTGGGCGATGGCGTCGGTGGCGGAACGCGGGGTGCGTTCACCCAAGACCACGCCTTCATACCCTGTGTAGTAGTCGTCTTGGCTGTCGGCGTTTTGCGCCACAAGCGGACTGACGGCTAGTGTGAAGACAAAAATGAGTCCTAGTTTTTTCATATATATAATCTCCCTCCAACTATTATATTATAACCAATGCAGAGGGAAAAGTTTTAAATTTTTTTACGGAAGTGGGTTTTTGGGGTAATCTGAAAGAATTATACCTAAATAATGCTAAATTTTTAACATAGGACTTGCTTTTTTTTGTACTAGGTTGTATTATAGTTAGTATAAAGGCCAGTAAAGGCCGACGGATTTATCCCCCAGAACCTTTCGATTTACCCCCCGAACGGTTCTGAACAAAAGGGCCGGGCACATCCCCCGGCTCTTTATTTTTTGTTTTCTAAACAGAAAAACCAAGCAAAAATATCTTCTTCTTTTTCTTGCACAAGAAAAAGAACGAAAAAGAGTGGCGGGTCAGCGCCCATAAAAGGCAGTAACGGCGGGTATTTTTACAACTTGCCTTACCAGGCTCAAACAAGTAAAAATACTCCTCCGCCTTATACGCCTTTTATATGCGGGCAAGACCCGCAGAACAACTAGAAGCGGAAAGTGCTTGTTTATGCCAGCATTTTTGAAAGTTGCCCAACACGGAGCGTGTCCCTGTTTTTTTCATAAAGTTGTCATCCCCGAGGGTATGCCGGCGCGGAGCGCTCGGGGATCTGGTGTTATTAAATAAAGAAACAATAACAACAATATAAAAACCCGCACTCGTAAAAGTGCGGGTTTTTAAAACAATTAGCAGTTACGCTCTTACAGAGCAATCACGCTCACCGGGGTCCTGCGGACTGCGGGAGCAAGTCTGCCCTGCTTGCGCAGCGCTTACAGAGCGATGGCGCTCACCGGGCAGGTGCCGGCGCAAGAACCGCATTCAATGCATTTGGAAGCATCAATGTGTCTTTTGCCGTCCACTTCGCTGATGGCGGCTACGGGGCAAGAAGATTCGCAAGCACCGCAGTTAATGCAAACATCCGGATTTACTTTATAAGCCATAAAATAAGTCTCCTATTAGGTTAAGTTTGTATATAAATTATACCAAAATTGTTTGGTGGCGGGTATGGGGTCTCCCCTCCCGTCGGGGCCGCGGCCTTGTATTCATAGGGCGGTTTTGGTAAAATATAAAAGTAAGGAAAAACTAACTTTTATGGAAAAAGAAACTTCCCGCACTTTATACTCTTTAAAACCGGGCAATACCGCCCAGATTAAAGAGATTCAAACGGATGGCAAAATGGCCGAAAAATTAGCGGCTATGGGGATCGTCCGCGGACAATTTATTACCCGCAAACCCGGGTCCAGCCCGGTGGTTGTCAGCGTTTCGGGCACCGAGGTTGCTCTCGGGCGCGAAACTGCTAAAAAAATTATCGTTACCGCTAAAAAGAATACCTTTCTGTTGGCCGGAAACCCCAACGTGGGCAAGAGCCTTATCTTCTCGCGCTTGACGGGTATCGGCATTATATCCTCCAACTTCCCGGGTACGACGGTGGGCCTAAACTACGGGCAAACTGTGTTTGACGGCGAGTCCTACGATATCATTGATATTCCCGGCCTCTACCGCCTGGAAGAAGAGTGGGTATTGGAAGGCAAAAAACATAACCTGTTTAAAGAATTGGAGTACGATTTTATCGTATGCGTGGCGGACGCTTCGCACTTGGAGCGCAACCTGTATTTCCTGTTGGAAATTATGCAACTTAAAAAGCCCGTTATCCTTCTGTTAAACAAGTATGACGAAGCCGTGCGCAAAGGGATTCAAATTAACGTAAAGGAACTGGAAAAGCAACTGGGCATCCCGGTCATCCCCACGGTCGCCACGACGGGCGAGGGCTTAAAGGAACTTTCCTATCAAGCGGCGCGGATTGCTTCGCACGAAGCCGTTTTGAGCAGTTTGAATATTCCCGCCGACCCGGAAGAAAAATGGCACATTATCGGCCGCATTATCCAAAAGGTGCAAACCATTAAGCACAAACACGCGTCCTTTTTGGAGCATTTGCAGGGCTGGGCGACCACGCCTGTAACGGGCCTGCCGATTGCGCTGTGTGTGCTTATTCTGTCGTTCTTTTTGGTCCGTTTTGTGGGTGAAAATATTATTGACCTGTTGGACCCGCTGTATGAAAATTATTACGTTCCGTTCTTGGAGCATATTTTCAGCGCGATTAAAGACAACGCGTTTGGGATGCTCCTGCTAGGCGACGGCGGCGAAAACTATTTTGGCGTGCTGACTGACGGCTTGCATATTGCGCTTATTGACGTAATGTCCTATGTGTTGGCGTTCTATGCGCTGTTGGGCTTCTTGGGCGATTTGGGCTACTTGCCGCGCCTGGCTGTACTTTTGGATAGTTTGCTCCATAAGGTTGGCCTGCACGGGTACGGCTCTCTGCCCATTATGTTGGGCTTTGGGTGCAAGGTTCCGGCGGTAATGGGTATCC
>NZ_DJOA01000027.1:22504-89410 GCF_002437085.1 Candidatus Avelusimicrobium stercoris
CCCGCCGCGAACGCATTATTGCCTTGGCGCTTATTTTGGTGCTGGCGCCGTGTATTTCCCAAACCGCAATGATTATTTCCATTTTGTCCCCCTACGGCCTAAAATATATGCTGATTGTATTTTTCGCCCTGTTTGTAAACGGTATTTTGGCGGGGACGATTTTAAATAAACTGATGAAGGGCGAAACGCCTGAACTGTTTATGGAAATTCCCTCGTGGCAAATTCCGCAATGGCGGCCTTTGCTGCGTAAGTTGTGGATTCGTATGAAGGAATACTTGGGCGATGCCCTGCCGCTTATTTTGGTGGGTGTGCTGTTTGTGGATTTAATGCAACTTTCCGGCCTGACAAACTGGATTGCCAAAATTGCGCGCTACCCTGTGGAGCACATTTTGGGCTTGCCCGCGGACACAACTCCTTTGCTGATTTTGGGCTGTCTGCGCAAGGACGTGTCTATCGCCTTGTTACAGCCGTTTAACTTGCCGCCACAAGAATTGGTCGTAGCGTGCGTGTTTATGGCAATGTACTTGCCGTGTGTGGCGACGTTCTTTGTAATGCTGCGTGAGAGTGGCTGGAAGGATACATTTAGAGTGATTGCCTTAACGCTTTGTATGGCGTTCTTATCGTCGTGGGTGTTACGGCTGATTTTGATGTAATAAAAATTGTCAGATAAGATATATGAAAAGCCCCCGGCAAACATTTTTACTGGGGGCTTTCCATTACTGTTGTAAAATAAAAATATCAATAGGTGTACCCATTTCGTAGGGTTGGGAGTGGGAGAGATTTTGTTCGGCGGGCGTTCCCCCCATACTTTTACAGGCCGCAACGGCCGCCGCATTGGTGGATTGCGCCCAGCACTCAATGCGCCCCGGATAAGGAGAATTGTCATAATACATTGCGTAGGCTAACGGGATATTGCGCGTACCGTATTTCCCAGCAAACCCTACTACCGCGTTTCCGGCCCGATTGATTACGCCCGAAGAGATATCTACCCAGTAATCACTGCAATGCATATGACCCGCCGTGTTGGAGGCACATCCGTTTAAGCCCCCCACATCCAGCGAGTCTAAATCTTGGGCTTGGTTATAAGAGCCCGTCGCCATATAATAGGCTTCTACGGCGTTTTTGATAGTACGCACATTGGGCATTAAGCGGCCCAAGCGCGCCTTTAAAACGGCGGTTTCATACTGCGGCAGGGCGACGGCGGCTAAAATGCCTATGATAAGTACAACAACCAACAACTCAATAAGCGTGAAGCCGGATGATTTTGTTTGCATCAGTTTCTCCTTTATAAACTGTTTTTGGAAAATTGACGCAAAAAAACGGCTGCTATATTTGAGCCAGAAACGCTAACCCAAGCATATAACAGCCGTGGTTTGCCACCCTTTCGGGCGGCAAACGCTAGGAGTGAACCGCGCGGGTAATTAGGCCGCTTGCTTCACTCCTTAATCGGCTGTTTTTGGAGCGTTTCTGTGCCGCTTTCGGCGGCTCTCCGTATTCTGCATACGGTTCCAAAAACAGATGAATTTTTTAAATCTAGGAGGGAACTCCCCTCCTCCTAGTCCGTAATGTTATAACTGCCGTAACGGCCGATATCCACAGGCACTGGGATTTCCGTTCCCAGCGGGCCGTCAAAATACATCGTGCCCGTTAAGTGGTAGTCCAGCGTGCCGCTGCCCATACTGATAAGCCCTAATAACTTGCTGTTAAAGGCGGACATCGGCACCGTGATTTTGGCCTTGGCGTTCTTGGTCGCGCGCGGTTCAATGCGCACATCTTTTAGCGTAACGTCAGCCATTTTATCGTCGTTGGCAGTTAATACTCCTTCAAAGCGTTTCACCGTGGCGGCTTCGGTTTTATTGGGGTTGGTGATGGCTACCACCACGTCAAAGCCGAACGAGGTTAAATTGTAATCCGTCAGTTCCACGCTCTTTAAGGCGAACTGACAGTTGGCTACGTTTTGCGCTTCCTTTACCGAGGCGCACGCGGCAAGCATACCCGCGCAAAGAATAAATAAAAACAGTTTCTTCATTTAATCCTCCCAAATCACAAGATAATAAATTGTATAATAAATTAACCCTTTTATGGAGAATTTTATGAATCCTTTGCAACAAACCATTTACAACCGCTTTGCCCGTTATGTGGCGGTGGATACCACCAGCGACCCCACCAGCAACGTAACCCCCACCACGTCCAGCCAAATTTCCTTTGCGCATAAATTGGCGGACGAAATGCGCAAAATCGGCTTTGCCGAAGTAGAGGTGGACGAATATGGCTTTGTAACCGGACTTATCCCGGCCAATACCGATAAAAAGGCTCCGACTATTGGCCTTTTTGCCCATATGGACACCGTTTGCGATTACAACGGCGCCAACATCCGCCCGCAAATCCACGAAAATTATGACGGTGGTACGCTGGCTATCAACGCGGATAAAAAGATGTTTTTATCGCCCGAAACGGCCCCTAATTTGAAACTTTGCAAGGGCGACACTATCATTACCGCAGACGGCAATTCTTTGCTTGGCGGCGACGATAAAATGGGCATTGCCGTCATTATGTCTTTGGGTGAGTACCTGTTGCAGCACCCCGAAATTAAACACGGCCCGGTAAAGGCCGCGTTCACCATTGACGAGGAAACGGGTACGGGCATCGCCTATTTTGACGTGAAGAAATTCGCGGCTGATTTCGCCTACACCATTGACGGCGCAACCTTGGGCGATATTGACTGCGGTAATTTTAACGCCGATACTGTAACCATTAATATCACGGGCAAATCCTGCCACCCCGGTTCAGCCAAGGGCTTTATGGCCAACCCGGTGCGTATTGCGGCGGATATTATTTCTTCCTGGCCGGAGGACAAACTGCCGGAAACTACGGACGGCGAGGACGGCTTTGTGCTGTTTAAAGACATTACCGGCGCCTTGGATACCGCTTGCGTGCAAGGTATCGTCCGCGAGCACGATTTGGCGAAATTTGAGCAGTTTAAAAAGGATTTGACCGCCCTCGTAGAAGAAAAGAGAAAAAAATACCCAGCGGCCAAAATTGAGGTGGAGTTCAAGGAACAATACCGCAATATGCGCGATATTTTAAAGAAAAATCCGCAGTCTATGGATTTGTTGGAAAAAGCCTTAAAGGAAAACCAGGTTCCCTACCGCTTGACGCAGGCGCGTGGCGGGACGGACGGCTCCCAACTCTCTTTGCGCGGATTGCCTACGCCCAACATTTTTGCGGGGTACGAAAATCCGCACGGCCCGTATGAGTGGGTGAGTATGAATTGGGCGGAAAAGGCCTTCCACGTGTTGGAAAGCGTGATTAAGGATGCCGCCAAATAAGTGGTAGTGCTTTTGATTGTTTTAGCCCCGGGGATTTTCCTTGGGGCTTTTTTATTAATCCTGACTTGGTGGCCTGCTAAGGTGCGGCCTGCAAGGTGTGGCCTGCTCTACGAGCCATTTTAATGAAAGAATATCTATTCGCGTACCGTAAAAAGTACATAAAAAAATACCCCCGCTAGTGCAGGGGTATTTTTACTTTTAAAAGGCTTATTGGCCTTGGTACGGCTGGGCCGCTTGTTGGGCGGGCATCGCGCCTTGGTTTGCGGAATCTAACAGGTTTTTAGCGTCGGAAATAGTCGGGTCCAACGCTTTGGTTACCGCGTTATAGTTAAAGCGGTAAGAGATTTTGAAACTCTGCGGATTCTCCGGCGGAACCTTTACCAAAATAGAATAATTGTCCGGGTCCACGGCGGTGGAAATATCCCAGGTAATTAAATTCTTGGCGGCCGGGTGCTTGGCTTCAATAAACTGCTGTAATGTGTAGCCGTTCATCAACGGATAGTTCTTCACGTCGCTTAACACCGTATCAAGCGGGTTAGCGGCAGGCTGCGCCACATTTACCGGGGCGGCCTGCTGGGGCTGGTTACCCAACATTTCGTCCATTTCAGCGCTCTGCGTTACCGTTTGGGTAGGTTGCTGTTTATCGGCAAGCAGGTTAAACTGCGCCGGGATTAAGTTCATAAACGCCAGCATTACATAAATGAGTGCGGCCAATACTACGGCAACCACTACGCCTACGATGGCCTTTGTCATATTGCCAGAGGGCTTTACGTCGGCACTCTTTACATCGTGCTGGGTGTTGATATCGTCGTCTAACCCTTCAAAATGCAAGCGTTCCGTTTGGGCCGGTTCCGGCACCATAGGCACCGTTTTGATGTCCAGTTTCGCACCTCGTTTGGTTTTAATGGTGTTTTCCAAAATCACTTGGGAAACCGTAACATCTTTCGGTGCGTCGGCGGCGGGTTCGGCCTCTTTTTCGGTCTGTTTGAGCGGGGCTACCATTTCCTGCAATTCGGTTTTGCCCTCGTTCGGGTCAACGCTTTGCTTTTTGGCGTTTAAGTTGGTCAGTTCCTTGGGCAGTTCGTTAGAAGCCTGGGCAGGAGGAACAAAGTCCGAAATTAAATAGGTGGAACCCTCTTTGAGTTCAATTTCGGTCAAATCGTTGGGATTGCCTACCGGGAGCGGTTTATCAGCCGTTTGGTCGCTAAATTGCGGCACTTCCTGCGCCGGGGCTTCTTCTTGCGCCGCAGGCGTTTGGGGCTGGGTTTGTTGATTGTTGTCAATACCAAACATCTGTTCCACCGATTGTTCGGGCTGGTTGTCGCGCTCGGCAAAGGCTTCGTTTAAGTCTTCATCGGTAATCAGCACGCCTTCGGGCTTTTCGGCCTTGGCACCCGGGACAAGTTCTTGCATCGTTTCTTCTTTTTCGTCGGTGGTGTCGGCCTGAGCGGCGGGTTTTGCTCCCGCTTCGTCCAAGGACGGCAAATCGCCGTTAAAGGCCGGAGCCGCGGATCCGGCCGGTTGCTCTTTCGGCTGCTCGGCCGGAGTATCGGCGGGCATATCCGCAGGCAACTGGTTGGCCGGAAGCACGGGCTCTTCCTTGGCGGGTTCTTCTTTATCCGCCGCAATGGAGAGCGCGGGCGCTTCGTTGGTAAAATCTAAGGTTTTATTTTCCGGCAACGGCTCTGCGGCGGCTTGTTCCACCGTTTCAAAGCCTTGCGCGGGCTGTTCTTCCTTTTGTTGTTTAAGCCCTTCGGCGGCGGCCAACCCGGCTACCGCACCGGCGGCGGCCGCGGCGGCCATTTTAAAGGTGGCTTCCTTCTTTTCTTCTTCTTTTTCTTTAATGACTTGGTCTAAAACATCTTCTTTGGGGGCGGCACCCAGTTCAGCCAAGAAGGCTTCTTTGGCAGCTTCTTCCGCTTTGGGGGCCGCTTCTACGGTTTCGGCGGTAAGGCCGGAAACTTCTTTGGCTTTTTCCTCTTGGGCTTTTTTGTTGGCGTCGGCTTGGCTGGCTAACATTTTGGCCTGTTGGGGCGTAAGCAAATCTTGGAAGGTGCTTTCTTTTTCTTCCTGGGTCTGAATCGGCTTTTGTCCGTATAAGGAATCAAGCGCGGAGCGGAGCACCACGGCTTCTTCGGCTTTGGAGCCTAAGGTTACTTCGGTTGGCGTGTCGTGCTTGGTTTCGCCCAAGTCCACGGGGCCCAACATATCAAGCGGTTTTTCCTCTTTATTGGCCGCTGCGACAATATCTTCCGCCTGGGAAACCAAATTTTCCGTGTTTTCAATGGTGTCCGATTCTAAATGTTCTTCTTCAAGCGGTTTGCGCGTAAGGGTGATGGTGTTGGCACGAGCGTCGTCTTGCGGAGGAATATAGGCCGGGTGGTCGCTGGTTTCCATATTGCGGGTGTTTTGCGTGGCGATGGCCTCGTCCAGTTTAGATTGCATATTGTCCAGTTTGGACTGCAATCCCGTAATTTGGCTGGTTAATTGTTCCAACTTCTCTAATAAAAGCGAGAGTTTTCCGTCGGCAGGCGCGGCGGAAGCAACAAGTTCAGCCGCTTGCGTTTGCGCGGTTTCGGCAGCCGGCTGTTGGTCGGCAACAGTGTCAAATTCAAACACGCTGGATGCCTTTACCCACTCTTGGTTGCCGCCGGAAGCGGAATTTTCCGAGCAAATCAGCGTATCAGGGGTAAAGCCGTTAAGCGTTACCAGTTTGTTCTCTTCGTAAGGACCTTCTACTTTATCATTGATATAGACCCAATATCTCATTGTGTATTCACCCTATATAAAATAAATATAACACGGTACGATAAAAATATAGCAAATTATCGCGTAATTTAACAGTATTTTTTTAGTTTTTTATTTTGAAGCGGCCCGGGCCTGTTTGTAACTTTCCAACAGTTCCTCTAATTCCGCCCGGCTGGTTTTACGTTGCTGGATGTTGCTTAACATATCGGTTAAGAGTTCCACCGACGAGCCATTTTCCAACATTTCCAGCACAAACTGCGAAATGCGGCGGTTGTAGGTGCCGTTTAGTTCCCCCACCAAGGTGCGCAGGGCGAACATATGTTTTTCCCGGTCCGACTTCCAAAATGTAAACGGCGCGAGCGAGCGGTCAAAGAATTGCAGTAACTCTTCCGCAGGCTTGGTGCCGAGGTAACTCTTCATCAGTTCGGGCGCGAGGCCTTGTGTAATGGTTTTGGCCTTGATGTCGCGCAGGTACTGGGCCTGCTTGGCGGCTTCCTCTTGGCTCATTGTGCCCAAAAGCACCTTACAGGCGAGTTCTTTATTGTCTTTTTCGTCGGAGCAATGGGGCAAGGCCTTTAACAGGTCCGCCATTTCGTGCTCCAACTGTACAAAGGTTTTTTTGCCGCCAAAGCGGTCCGCGAGGTCGTATTCATAGCCGCTGTATAAGTCCTTTTTGGACAGGTTTTGGCGTAAGATTTCTCTCTCCCGCACCAGCGAGGCTTGGCGGCAAGCATTATCAAAACTGTCGGCGGTGCCGTCCAACAGGACGCGCACGGCAAGGCCCAGGTTTTTTTCGGGGCTGGAAACGTGCGGCAACTTTTTAAGCACGGCCTCAAAGGTGGCCGCAATGTCGCGCGGGGATTTGACCTTTAAATAGCGGCAGGCGATAATCAGCAAATCTTCTTCCAATAATTGTCCGTTTAAGAGTTTGGATAATGTAGCCACGTCCTGCGCGTCTTTGGGCGTAATTTTGCAAAGCATTGCGTGCGCGGCTAAAGAAGCGCAGAGGTGTTCGTCCGGGTTGAGCGATAAGAGTTCTTTGTGCAGACGGTCAAATTCCGGCTTAAACAAAATGCTGGCGGGCTGCGTGTATAAGAGTTGCAACTCGGCGGTTAATTTAACGGTTAAATGGTATTTGTCCGCTATTTTAAAAATATCCTTTCGGTTTTGGCGGATGGTTTTAGGGGAGTTTTGCAAAATCGTATTGGCCTGTTCCAACAGTTTGTTTACAGCGTGCTGGGCTTTTTCCTCATCCTTTAAGTCGGAGTCTTGCACATCCTTTAAAGCGGCGGCAAATTCCTCGTCAAAATATTTGCGCGAGGAAAACGAGGAATACACCTCTAACAGTTTGGCCGTATCCTTGGCGGGCGTTTCCAGCGCGGCGCAAAGTTCGGTCATAGAAGTAGCGTTGTTGTAAATGCGCAGTTGGCGCAGGGCCGCCGGGATAGTGATTTCGTCCAACAAAATTTTGGCAATAATCGTGTCTGTCATCGGCGAGTCGGAACTTAACTGGGCGGCAATGTCGGCAATGTCCTGCTGCAAGCGCGGCAGGGATTTTTTGTTTTCCAGCGTATAGACGAGTTTGGCGGCGTAGTCGTCGTCAATGCCGGGGAGCATATTGTAAATGGTGCCCAGCATACCGCTTCTTTTGTTGGCTTTTTCGCTCATAACGTATCCTTTCAGCAGGCCTTTAAAAAGGTGGAAATCTGCTTATTTAATTCGTTTACCCGGTCTTCGTTTTTGATAAACGCCAGGTTGGCGCGTATGCTTTCCACCGAGCATTTAATGCAGGCTTGCAACAGGTGGCGCGCGCAGGCGACGTCCGACATAATAATTTCGGCAATATCGCCCTTAACGGCTTCCACTTCCTTTAAACAATGTAGCGCGGCGCTGGCCGCATCGGCCGGAACGCGGGCCGCAAACAAGAGCGCATCTTGCACGGCTTGCTCTCTTTCCGGGGCTTCTTTGGGCAGTTTTTTGGCGGTTAGATAAGCGGCGTAAGCGTCGCCGTCCTTTTGAATATAGGATTTGAGTTCCGTTTTAAAGGCGGCCAAGCGTTTTAAACTTTGGGTCAGTTTGGGGCGGATATCCTCGGGCGTGGCCTTGCGTTTAAGCGTAGTGCCTACCGCCATCATCGCCAGCGCGCAACCCATTGCCCCCGCCATAGCGGCGGCGGCCCCCCCGCCCGGTGTCGGGTCCGAGGAGGCTAACGCTTCTGTAAATCTATCCGCGGCGGTGTACCATTCCATAGCGCCCGCCTTACATAATGGTTCCGGATTCAAGGTCGGAATATTTTTTAATGCGCAGCATTTTGAGGCGGTCCTCGTCAATGCCCGTGCGGCTGAAAAAGACGTGCTCAATCGCGCTGGCGGGCATAATGTAACTGCCGCGTTTTACGCCTTTGGGGTCCGTTTTTAAACCGAGCCACACGCAGAAGGTGGTAATGTCGTTAAAATCTTTGGTTTCCAGTTCGGCCGCGGCGCGCTGGATTTTTTGCGCATCGCCAAAGCCGTTGGTCAGTACCGCGCTGTGAAAGCCGCAGTTCTTGGCGGCGCAAATGTCGCGGTGCGTATCGCCGATGACATAGACTTGGTCGGGTTCCAGTTTGGTTTTAAATTTCTTTTCCGCGCGTTTAACGGCCGCTTGGAGCATTTCTTCGCGGGTGTGTCCGTCTTCGCCGTAACCGCCGACGGAGAAGTAAGAGCCCAGTTTGCTGGGTTCCAATTTAATTTTTGCGCCCTCTTCCAAGTTCCCGGTTCCTAATCCCAAGATAACATCCTTGTCCTTGGAGAGCATTTTTAAGAATTTTTCCACGCCGGGCACCAAGTCATACTTTTTGCAGCGGACGACGGCGTGCACTTCGGTAGGCAAAATTTCCAAATATTTGGCCTTCATTTTCTTCATTTCGGCGGCGGTGGGTTTTTTGCCTTTTTTGACAAGGGAATAGACAATGGAGAAATTATCTAAATCTGTCCGGCCCGAAATTAAACTGTGGTCAAACTCCGGCTCCACGCCGTAGAGTTCTTTAATGGCTTTGCGCAAAGACGTGCGTCCCGCGCCGCCCGCGTTTACGAGCGTGCCGTCCAAGTCAAATAAAACGAGTTTTTTCATTTCTTTTCTCCTTTGATAATGCCGGTAACGATATACGCGCCCGCCATAGCAAGCGCCATACCCAGCACTTTGTGAATCGTAACTGTGTCCTGTTTAAGCAGAACGGACAAAACAAACGTCAGCACCGGGTAAGACAAAATAATAGCCGTTGCCTTGCCCAAGTGCATATTACGGATAGCCGTGTACCAAAACGTGTTGCCGATAAAATAATTGCACACCGCGCTAAAAGCCAAGGTCCCCCACAAAATGCCTGAGGACGTAACAAACAACTGCGGGCCCTGAATCGCCCACAGCGCACCCGTCAAAACGGCCAGTACCGGGATAGCAAACATAGCGCGCGCCGCCGCAATCAAAGCGGGCGGCATATCGGCGGGCAGTTTTTTGGCAAAAATGTGGCTTAATTGGAACATCCACAGACTGCCCAAAATCATCAAATCGCCCTTTAACTGTACAGACATCCCCGTCTGCCACAGCAAAACGCCTACGCCCAAAATAATGAGCGCCGAGCCAAAGAGTTGTTTCCCGGTCGGTTTTTCCCCCAATAAAAAGTACGCCATTACGAGGGAATAGACCATTTCAAACTGGTTTAAAACGGCGGCGTTAGTCGGCGTGGTGTAATTAAGGGCCAACATAAAAATCGTCATCGGCAAAGCGGTGCCGAAGGTGGCCATCAGCAAGCATTGCAGCCAGACGCCCTTTTTAAATAAAACTTTATGCCCGCCCGTTTTAAGCAGGTACGGCGTAAAAAGCACCGTGGCAACCACGCAACTGACAAGCATATACAGCGCAGAGGCCGCATAGGGCGTGGCAAATTTAGTTACCACGACATTGGACGCTACAAAAAACCAAGCCAGCCAAATGGCGGCTACCGGGGATACTTTAAACATATATTATATTTTACCTAATTTGTAGGGTTAATGGCCCTCTTTTTTAACGGTAACGCTGACCCAATACGCCCCCGCGCACGTTACGGCCAGGCCGATTACTTGGTGCAGGGTAATGCTTTCAAACCCGACCAAGGTGGAAATTAAGAGCGCGAGCACCGGGTAAGAAAGGTAAATGGCGGTTACTTTGCTTAAATCCAGCGCGCGGATAGCCTTGTACCATACCACCATTGCAAGGCCGTATTTCAAAATACCCGTATAGGCCAAAACGGAGAACATTTGCACATTGGGTTTTAAAACAAAGGTTTCCTTCATTGCCCACATTACGGCTAAAATTACCACGAGCGCCGGCAAGGCAAACAAGTTGCGCGCCATACCGATTACGCGGTGGTCCAAGTTTTGAGGGAGTTTTTTGGCTAATGTGGAGCCCGCCTGCAACATCCAGGTACTGCCGACGATGAGCAAATCGCCCGTCCAGCGCGGAGTGTATTGCTCTTTGACGAGGATGATGAGCACGCCCAGCACGATAAGCGCGCTTCCGGCCAGTTGTTGGCGGCTGGGAAATTCGCGCAGGAAAATGCACGCAAATAAAAGAGAATAAAAAAGTTCGCTCTGCTGTAAAATAGCCGCGTTGCCCGGCGTGGTGTAGTGGAGCGCAATAAGCGAAATGGTAAACGGCAGAGCCGTGCCAAAGGTGCCGATAAAGAGGAATTTCCATAAGGTTTCCTTGGCTAAGAGTTCCCCCCATTTGTGGTTGTTGGTAATCCACGGCGTAAAATACAGTACGCCGATAAGCGTGCCCAAAAAAACGAGTAAGGCGGGGCTAATCACGCCAACGGCATATTTGCCCGCTACGGGCGACAGGCCCACAATGGCCCAGCAGACCCAGGCGGCTAGTAAAGGTTTCATTTTTGTAAAACTCCGACGGTAATTAAGATGCTATATTATAGCATTTTGGACGCTAGACTTTGGCTTTGTTGGCTGCCGTTTTTTAAAGGGGGTTGTATCGTTTTTTTTTTTTGATAAATTTTAAGATGTAGTAAAATTTATCAAAAATGAGGTGTCGTGTGAAAAACTTGTTTACGGGCCGATTAGGCGGCTTTACGCTCATTGAGTTATTGGTGATGGTTTTGATTATTGGCATATTGGCGGCGGTGGCTGTACCGCAATACGAAAAGGCCGTTTGGAAAAGCCGCGCGGCGGAACTGCGGACCAATACGCGTACTTTGGCTACGGCGCAGGAAGCCTTTTATTTGGCTAATAATGATTATCCGCATCAGTTTGACGAATTGGATTTGGATATTAACTTACCTAACCGCGGGCGGTATTCCCAATGCGGTTTAACCACGCAGGATAGCCGCGGAAATGATAATTATGAACTGATTGTAAATAATAATTGGGGTTCTAGGCACTTTTTATCCTCTTCTATGTTTTTAAAGGGACCCTATAAATGTGGCGGGTTTACGTATGTCCACCCAAATACGGTAGCCACCGGGATAAGTGAAGACAAAATGTATTGCTGGGAATGGGCGGGCAGCCACTATACGGCCCAGTCGGGTGATTTTTGCGAGCGTGTAATGCAGGGGCATTATGTGGCGACAAATTGGGGTTACCGTATGTACGAACTGCCGTAAGGATATAAATGAAAAACCCCGGGATATTGATATCCCGGGGTTTTCTAAAACATATTAAACATTATTTGCAATATACCCAGCCGCCATCTTGCTCGCAATCGCTCCACATACTTCTAACTAACTTATATCCCTTAGCGTGGCTGGAACTGGAATTAGCGCGAACCCTGAACTCCCCGTTTGCTCTTGCCAGTAACTGAATCATATATTCCCCCCCATAGGGATAAGTGCCCACTGCATACCAAGCATCGCCTTCGCGTTTGAAATAAAAGAAATCATCTAACATCGTATTATCCCCACCGGTGGTAATGATATTACCGTTTTTATCCTTTATTTCAATACCCATTTCGTCCAAGGTGCACAGGGAGTTTCCCGTCGCCAGTTTGCACACGGCCACGTTATCGGCGATGTTGCGCACCACAGGAACCCATTTCATCAGGCGCGCTTTCATTACCGCCTTTTGGTATTGCGGCAACGCTACCGACGCCAAAATACCGATAATTAATACGACAACCAATAATTCAATTAATGTAAACCCTTTTTTCATAAGGTCCTCCTTTTGTACTGCTGTGGATATTGTAACTAAAATATCCCCATTTATCAAGGCCAAGAAATACTGCCAAAAATAAAAAAAATTTGTATAATAAGAGTGTTATTTTTATAGGAGATTTGCAAATGTACACCTTAACTTTGGTTTTGCACTTTATTGTTTGTATTTTGTTGATTTTGCTCGTCCTTTTACAGAGCGGCAAAGGCTCCGCCGCTGGAATCTTCGGCGCGTCGGGCGCGGATAACTTGTTTGCCAGCCCTACTGCCTTTAACGCTATTAACAAATTTACCGCTATTTTGGCGCTTATTTTGATGTGCACCTCCGTCGTGCTGACGATTGCTTCCAATAAAAAATCGTCCGCCTCGGTGTTGGACTCGGTAAAAGTTCCGGCCGCTACGGCCCCGGCTGTACCCGGCAAATAATTAAGTTTCCGCCTAAAAAAGCGGTAATTTAGTTGCGCGGCGCATAGTTTTTTAGTAATATATATATGTAGTCGCAAAGATGTTCTTTCAAACCCTCAGTAGTAAGATTTTCGCGCAGGTGGCGGAATTGGTATACGCGTGCGTTTGAGGGGCGCATGCCGCAAGGCTTGAGGGTTCGAGTCCCTCTCTGCGCAATAAATTTAAAAACCGGACGAAAGTCCGGTTTTTTTAATTTATACGCAGAGAGCAGGCAAACTGCCCCTGCGGGGGCGCCAAAGGCGTAGGGACGAGAAAGCCGGAGCCTTATACGAGTTTGAGGCTGAAAGCCGAAAGGCGAGTATGGCGAGGCGGGGCCGCGAGCGCCGAGGGTCAACGAGGCGACTTGTGGCCGAGGCCCCATAATTACACAAAAACCCAGACTTAATGTCTGGGTTTTTTATTTAAATATTGAGCAAGAGAGCAGGCAAACTGCTTTGCCTGCGTAGGGACGAGAAAGCCGGAGCCTTATACGAGTTTGAGGCTGAAAGCCGAAAGGCGAGCAGGACGGGCGGGGCCGCGAGCGCCGAGGGTCAACGAGGCGACTTGTGGCCGAGGCCCTATAATTACACAAAAAACCCGGACTTAATGTCTGGGTTTTTTATTTAAATATTGAGCAAGAGAGCGCACCAACTGCCCCTGCGGGGCCGCCCACTCTGACGGGATGACGCCAAAAACTATATATATAAAACCGGGCCTAAACAGCAGGCCCGGTTTTTAGCAAATGTTTTGTACTTGTCTGGCTTATTTCGCTAACGCGACCAAGCTCGGCAATTCTTTCTGGACGAAATAACAAAATCCCCCGCAAAGCGGAGGATTTTGTTTGTGTCAGCAGACTATTTAGCCAAAGCAACAAGTCCAGGAAGTTCTGCCTGTATAAAATAAGCCCGCGCCCTTGCGGACGCGGGAAAAAGCAAGGTCGGACAGAATTTCCGGCTTATTTGGCTAACGCCACCAAGCCCGGCAATTCCTTCCCTTCCACAAATTCCATACTGGCACCACCGCCGGTGGAAACGTGGGAAAGTTCCTTCTGGTTGAATTTGCCTTTTTTGAGCACGTTGACGCTGTCGCCGCCGCCGATAATGGTGGTCGCGCCGGCTTTGGTGGCGTCAATCATCGCTTGGGCAATGGCAAAACTGCCTTTGGCAAAGTTCGGGAATTCAAATACGCCCATCGGGCCGTTCCAGAAAATGGTTTTGCATTTAAGCAGTTCTTCGCGGAACGCGGCAATCGTTTTCGGACCGATATCCAAGCCCATCAAATCAGCCGGGATGTTGATGTCTTCCACGGACACGGGTTCGGTGGTTTCGGCAAATTCTTTACCGCACACGTGGTCCACGGGCAACAAGATTTTAACGCCTTTTTCTTGGGCTTTGGCCAAAACGGCTTTGGCTTCGTTTTCTTTTTCGGCGTCAAACAAGGACTTGCCGATTTCGTGGCCCTGTACTTTGAGGAACGTGTAAGCCATACCGCCGCCAATGACGAGGACGTTTACCTTGTCCATCAAATTGTTGAGCAACATAATTTTGTCGGACACTTTGGCGCCGCCGACCACCGCCGCAAACGGGCGGGCCGGGTTTTCAAGGGCTTTACCCAAAAATTCTACTTCTTTTTGCACGAGGAAACCCGCGCAGCCGGGCAAAAAGTCCGCAATGGCGCTGGTGGAAGCGTGGGCGCGGTGAACCGTACCAAAGGCTTCCTGCACAAAGATTTCGCCGTGTTTAGCCAACTGTTTGGCAAATTCGGCGTCGTTCTTTTCTTCTTCGGGGTGGTAGCGGAGGTTTTCCAAGAGGGCAATTTCGCCGTTTTTGGTTTCGGCTACTACTTTATCGGCTTCCGGGCCTACACAATCTTTGGCGAAATGCACCGGTACGCCGAACAATTTTTCCACTTCGGCGGCCACGGGAGCCAAACTAAATTCCGGCACTACTTTGCCTTTCGGGCGGCCCAAGTGGGCGATAAGCACGATGCGGCAGTTATTGTCAAGCAGGTATTTAATGGTTTTTTCGGTAGCGACGATGCGTTTGTTGTTATCTACTTTACCGTCTTTCAAAGGTACGTTGTAATCTACGCGCACCAATACTTTTTTGTTTTTCAGGTCCATATCCTGAATTTTTTTGATGCTGTCAAAATTCATAGTTTCTTTTGGCTCCTTTAATAATTCCCCCGCCGTAAAAGCGGGGTTTCTCTACTCTTTAATTTTACAAAATTTAGACGTCTTCGGCACGATTAGCGCTTTTGCGATTTGGCTAACAGTTGCAAAATTTCAATGTAGAGCCAAATAAGCGTAACCATTAAACTAAACGCGGCGTACCACTCCATATACTTAGGCGCGGCAAAGCGGGAGGTCATTTCGTCAATAAAATTAAAGTCCAGCAAAAAGTTTAACGCGGCAACAATGCACACCACCACGCTAATGCCGACAGACAGCGGCGAGTTGGACGTTAAATAGGCCGTGCTTACGCCAAAGAGCGACAAGATAAATGAACCGATATATAACACACAAATAGCGAGCGTGGCCGAGAAAATGCCAATCATTAGCCCACGGGATACCTTGATAATTTTTGTGCGGTAGATAAAAAGCATCGCAAAAAATACCAAGAACGTAATCGCCACCGCGTTAAACACAATGCCCTTAAATTGGGCGTTGTATTGGGCCGAAATGGCACCTAATAAAGCCCCTTCCAAGAGCGCATAAATGGGTGCGGTAAAGGCAGAAATGGACGGTTTAAAGGATGTAACCATCGCCAGTGCAAACGCTCCGATGGCGGATATCCCCATCGCCAGACCAGAAATTTGCGGGTTCGTCCACGTAAACATCGCCCCTACCACGCATAAAAACAGCAGGCAGAAGGTTTTGTTAATGGTGCCTTGCAGCGTCATTGGTTGTACGGCACGAGCAGATTCTTGCGCGCGTTCAAACGCGGCTTCGTTAAACATAGGATTATTAGCCATATTTCCCCCTTTTGGTAAGATACTTTTATTTTATAAAAATTTGGTTAAAAATAGTAAAAAAACACCCGCCTTTTGGGCGGGTGTAAAAGCAAATGGAATTGGGTTATTTGTAAATGGTTTCGTCTTTGACGTGAGAACGAATATAATTCCATTCCGAAGCCGGTAAACTCTTTTGCAGGAAATGCAAAGAATTCTGAGTCAAAAAATGATACCAGCGGCCGGATTTGCGTTCGTCCTTTTTGGAGTTGGTATTGTTAAATCCCAATAAATAATCCAAATTGCTTCTATTGGGGTTTCTTCCAAAGACCGGGTCCCCCGTGTCGCCGTCAATAACTTTCCAGCAAACTTGGAAGCATTGCGTGCCTGTGCAGACGTTTACAATATCCACTTCGGCGCACTCACGTCCGCTAAAAATCATATCGTCGCGGTTGAGAATCATCTCGGGGAAAGTCGTTTCCAATTTCTTTGCATCTTTGGCAACGAACAGATCCGTAATCGGCAATTTTTCAATTTCTTTTTTTAATTTGGCGTTAGTTCCGTCAATAGCGATAAGTAATAATTTGCCCTCTTGGCGGAAATCTCGGGGTTTAATGGTTACCCCAGCCACTTTGATGCTGGAAATCCAGCGCTGTACCCTTTGGGTGGTAATTTGGGGTTCTACGCCGTTTCCCATATATACAATATGCTCCCCTTTGCCACTTAAATCAATGCAAGCTCGGGAGGCCAAAAGCGCATTGGGCGAGATGCGTACCGCGGGGCATTTTTTTACAATGGGGTCATTGTTTGCGTACACGTCGGTAAAGCGGGCTTGCACCGTCATTCTAATCATAATGACTCCTTTTTTATGTGCATTGGTAGAAGAAGATGCCGCCAATTTCTTTTTAAGCGCGGTGTTAAGTTTTTGGGACACATTTGGCGTTTGCGCGTTCAAGACGGCCGCGCAACCGCAAAAGGCAAACAGCAAAACTAATAATTTTTTCATAAAGTTCCTCATAATTAAAAAATAGCCTTTTCTATAATAATATGATTTTTAGTATCAAATTTCCAGGGCCAAAGGGCCCAGGCCTTGTATAGGCCCACAAAAATATCCCCCAGCATTTGCTAGGGGATATTTAAATTATTTCGGATGAGTGGTTATCTTTGCTCGTAGGTCGATACTTGGGAGTGTCTGGGCATTGCCCTTAATGCGTATGCGGCTTTTTCCACGGTAATGAAACTCTTGGCTGTTGGGAAGAGCGCTTTAAAGCCATTTTGCAACGCCGGAGTACGCACAGGCATAGCGAATTGGTAATAATCGGTATTGGCGATTTTAACGTGTCTGAATGCTTTTAAATTCTTGTCCGCGGCGCCGTCGCCCTTGTTGTTGTATTCGTATTCAAAACTTTCTTGTTGATAGGGTGCATTAAATTTGTCCAAATTAATGCTGAACGTGAACCAATCTTTCTGGGCTCTTTTTTGCATTTCCTTAAAACAATCGTTTTTGAACGCCACATTGACCGTACCCAAGCCATTTTTTTTGTGGTAATCCATCAAAATTACGCTGCAAGTATAATGTTCCGCCGAACTTTCCATTTCGTCTGTGCGGATATTTTGATAGTCGTTAAACCAAGTAATTCGAGCCTGCGTTTTTGCCTTGGCCGGGATAGCATTATAAGCCCGTTTGGACGCGGCTTTTTCGCGAGCGGCTTGCTTGTCGTGGGCTTTTTTCCAGTCAACATACGAAAGAATCTTTTTGTTATTTTGCGCCCATTGGGCGAAAGAGTAGGTATCAGCAGACTTATACGGCTGCGCCGAAGCCACAGCGGTTAATACACCAAGTGTTAAAGCAACTGCTAAAAGTTTTTTCATATTTTCTCCTTTTGGTTTCTTTTATATATTCTATACAACTATTTAACATTTTTCCAGTTCCCAAAAGGCCCACTTCCCCCAGGGCCAAAGGACCTATAAAAGGCAATACTGGGTTGCTCGTTCTTGCTTTTTCCCCAAAAACAAAAAAAACCGGGACACTTTTAAAATGCCCCGGTTTTTCGTCCAGACTGTTAAATTACATCATACCGCCCATTCCGCCCATACCGGGCATCGCGGGGACGTGAGCACCTTCTTTTTCGGGGGCATCAGCCACCAAGGCTTCGGTAAGGAGTACCGTGCCGGTGATAGAGGCCGCATTTTCAAGCGCGGTGCGGACCACTTTGGCCGGGTCCACTACGCCCGCCTTCAAAAGGTCACAGTAGGTGTTGTTTTCGGCATCGTAGCCGTCGGCGGCACCTTTCATACTAAGCACCTTGTCCACTACTACCGCGCCGTCCAGGCCAGCGTTGGCGGCAATCTGTTTCAAGGGGGCCGTCAAGGCTTTCTTAACAATGTTGATACCCGTGCGGATATCGTCGTTGTCGGCTTTCAAGGCTTCCAAGGCCTTTTGGCTGCGGGCCAACGCTACACCACCGCCGGGCACGAGGCCTTCTTCCACACCGGCTTTGGTAGCATTTTTGGCGTCTTCCACTTTGGCTTTTTTGGCTTTCAGTTCGGTTTCCGTAGCAGCACCTACGCTGATAACGGCTACACCGCCGGAAAGTTTAGCCAAGCGTTCTTGGAGTTTTTCTTTATCGTATTCGCTCTTGGAGTTTTCAATCTGTTTGCGGATTTGTTCGGCGCGGGCCGCAATGGCTTCCTTGCTGCCTTTACCGCTGACGATAGTGGTATTTTCTTTATCTACCACTACGCGGGCGCATTGGCCAAGCATAGCGAGTTCGGCCTTGTCCAACTTAATGCCGCGTTCTTCGCTAAGCACTTCGCCGCCCGTCAAAATGGCGATATCCTCCAACATTTCTTTGCGTCTGTCGCCAAAGCCGGGGGCCTTTACCGCGCAGCCCTTCAAGGTGCCGCGGAGTTTGTTCACTACCAAGGTAGCCAACGCTTCGCCGTCCACATCTTCGGCGATGATGAGGAACTGCTTGCCGCTTTGTACGATTTTTTCCAAAACCGGCAAGAGGTCGTTCATAGAGGAAATCTTCTTATCCGTAATGATGATGTACGGGTTTTCCAACACGC
Organism: Candidatus Avelusimicrobium stercoris; assembly: GCF_002437085.1. Classification (NCBI taxonomy): domain Bacteria; kingdom Pseudomonadati; phylum Elusimicrobiota; class Elusimicrobia; order Elusimicrobiales; family Elusimicrobiaceae; genus Candidatus Avelusimicrobium; species Candidatus Avelusimicrobium stercoris. Next base: position 41,219 of record NZ_DJOA01000027.1, read on the forward strand.
ACTCCATACGTTCGGAATCGGTTACAAAGTAAGGAGAAATGTAACCGCGGTCAAACTGCATACCTTCCACAATATCCAGTTGGGTGGTAGCGGTTTTGCCTTCTTCTACGGTGATGACGCCTTCCGCGCCGACCTTTTCAATCGCTTCGGCAATCATATTACCGATTTCGCGGTCGTTGGAAGAAATAGTAGCAATTTGGGCTTTTTCTTCTTTGGTCTTTACGGGTTTGTGCATTTTGGACAGTTCAGCCTTGGTGGCTTCTACGGCCATTTCAATACCCTTTTTGACGAGGGTCGGGTTGGCGCCGGCGGTAATGTTTTTAATCCCTTCGGTCAGCATCGCGTTGGCGAGTACCGTGGCGGTGGTGGTACCGTCGCCGGCTACGTCGTTGGTTTTGGAGGCGACTTCGCGGATTAACTGCGCGCCCATATTTTCAAACTTGTCTTCCAGTTCAATATCTTTGGCGATGGTTACGCCGTCGTCAATAATAAGAGGAGAGCCGAATTTCTTTTCCAATACTACGCTTCTGCCCTTAGGCCCGAGCGTAACTTTTACAGCGTTTGCAACTTTTTCAATACCCGATTTCATTTTGGCGCGGGCATCGTCGCCGTACATAATTTGTTTAGCCATACTGATTATTTCCCCCTATTACCCTAAAATACCCAAGATTTCGTCTTGGTGGATGATTAAATACGTTTCGTCGTCCAGTTTTACTTCGGTTCCGGAGTATTTGCCGTACAACACGCGGTCGCCTTTTTTAACGTCCATCGGCGTGCGTTCGCCTTTTTCGTTCAATTTGCCGGCACCGACGGCCAAAACTTCGCCTTCCATCGGTTTTTCTTTGGCGGTGTCGGGAATGATGATTCCCCCCTTCATCGTTTCTCTTTCAATGGGCTTTACGATTACACGGTCGCCCAACGGTTTAATTTTTACTTCTGCCATTTTCACTCACTCCTTATGAAGATATTGTAAATATAACGCCTGTGAGGTTGTTAGCACTCACTTTGGCTTAATGCTAATTTAGCATTTCTGTTTAAAATTGTCAACCCCCTTATTAGAGTGCTAATAAAGGGGTTGTTAAAATACGGTTTTTTCAGGCGGAGATTACCTTCTGGAAAAGAACGTTTTTAAGCGTTGCTTAAAGGTAAGTTTGCGTGCCGGAAGAATTTTAATAAGGACGGCGGAAATATTGTCCTGCCCGTCTTTCTCGTTAGATACGCGCACCAGTTGCTTGCAGAGTTTAACAATAGGCAACTGGCTTCCCTCGCGCAGGATATTGCCCATATCGTTTTCGGAAAGCCCCTTATAAAGGCCGTCTGAACACAATAGCAATGTATCGCCAATTTTGACCGGGAATTTTAACAGGTCAAATTCAATATTTTTTTTAATACCCATTGCGCGGGTGAGGACATTTTGGATTTTGGAGTGGTCGGCCTCGGCTCGGGTTAAAAGGCCACGGCGGACGTGTTCCATTGCCAATGAGTGGTCCGTGGTGATTTGGACAATCTTTTTATCCCTAAACAAGTACAGGCGAGAGTCCCCCACGTGTACGGCGGTGGCGAAATCCCCGTCAAAGAGTACGCCCGTCAAGGTGGTGCCCATCATACGGTAAATGTCGGACGATTGCGCCGTGGAATAAATGGCGGCGTTAGCCAAATTGGCGGCCATTAACAGTTTGCGCTCGGCTGGGTCCAGTTTGGGCAAAAAATTCTCCGGGATTTTTAATTGGTTGGTATTTACCTTGCGTATGGTTTCCGCCAGTACGGACACGGCGATATTGCTGGCGATTTCGCCCGCGCTGTGCCCCCCCATACCGTCGGCCACTACGCCAAGGCCCAAGTCGGAAGAGATGAGGACGTTATCTTCGTTTTTTTCACGGATTTTGCCAATGTCGGTTACGGCTGCAAATTCTATGTCAAAACTGCTCATAACTCCTCCTCTTTAAACAAAATAGTGCCCGCGCACGAGCAAACGCCGAACAGGTAAAGCATTACGATTAAGAAGCCGTAGGCATTGTTATCTTGTGCGTAATGGTTGAAGTTGTAGAGTGGCAAACTGACCGCATAATCCCACACAGAGAGGTACATTTTGTTTTCCCCGCCGTGATAATATTGCTGTAAGAAATGGATAAACATCGGTCTTGTCTGCTCATTAAACACACCCGGGGCCACGCGGTTGATGCGGGTTTCCAAGAACGCGTATGTTTCTTCCTCGGTCTTTCCAGTCAGTTCGTTGGTTTTATTAATTTCCGCAAAGGTTTGGCGCTGGCTTTTAATGCCTACCAATTTTTCCATACGGGCATTAGATTCAGCGTCGTGGGTAGAGGCTACTTTAATATGGTCGGTTAAGGCCGCCAAGGTCTTGTTGGTCGTTTCCGTCAGGCCGGACACCGCATATACCCACATTCCGCCAATGGCTAACAGCATTAGCACAAACGGGAAGAGAATACTGTTTTCCCGCTTGATGAGCAAATAATAAGCCGATAAGAAGCCGCAGAAGAGGGCCGCATAAAAGACTACCTGTACGGTAATGTTTTGGCTGGCCGGCGGAATAGACAAGTGCGCCGCCAAAAATGCGGTTACCATAGAAAAGATAAGGAGTGCGACGCCCAGCACGCCTTGCGCAATAGAGCGGTTTACGCGCCAGCACAGCGACAATCCCCACGCGGTGGCCAGTACCAAATAGCACAGGTAATATTCCGGCGTAAAGAGGTATTGCCCCACTTGGGATAAGTCCATAAAGGCCGCTTCGGGAGTGAATAACCCCGTCATATACGACACTGCCGCCAGCACTAAAAGCAGTGTGGTGGAGCGCGAAAAGGCTTTTATGGCGGAAGAGGCGAAGATAAGCAGCAGGGTAACGGTCGCCACGCCCGTCATAAGCGCCTGGTTGGGTTCGTACTGGGCCGCAAAGAACGGGTTAATCAGGTTGGATAAAAAGCCCGCTGTTAAATCCGTATGCACGGAGCAAATCTTGCCGAACGTATAGAAAACGTAAATAATCCCGGCGGCAAACGCCATAAAGAGCGGTACTAAAAGGATGAATTTTACAATATCCGTAGCCGCCGCTTTAATGGCTGGTGCTGGGCTTGGGCGCATTTTGCGCACCTGTTTGGCGGGTACAAACACATTAACGGGTTTGACATCTTGTGCCGTCATCATTTGCGGTTCCGGCTCTTTTTTAGGAACCTTGGGCGTATCGGGAATATCCGCCGCCGCGTTTATGCTGGGCATAAGCGAGGGCAGACGGGCCGAAGAGGTGGTTTTGGGGCGGGCCGCCGCTTCCTGTGCGCGGGCTTTGGTAATGCTCTGCGTGGTGGGCATTTCCTCTTTTGCGATTTTTAACGGACCTTCCTCGCCCAAATCAATAGCGCGGCCGGAGTTGCCCATTTTTACGCGCAGTTGGTCCTCCGCGCGCATTTTTTGGAAATACTGATAGGTTTCCTTGGCGGTTTGGAAGCGGTCATCCGGGTTTTTGCTCATCAGTTTTTGCACCGCAAGCGCAAGCCAGCCCGGCATATCCTTGCGGATTTTGGCCGGATTGGGCACCGGGTCGTTGATGTGCTTTTGGATGATATCAATGGTGTTTTTGCCATTGTACGGAAATTGGCCCGTCAGTACATAGTACATACTGGCCCCGACGGAATACAAATCCGCGCGCGTATCCAAATCTTTGCCCAAGGCCTGTTCCGGCGCGATAAAATACGCCGTACCGGCCAGTTCGGTGGTTTTGGTGGAGCCTTTGCTTTTATCCACTTTTTTGGCGATACCGAAGTCCACCACTTTGGGCTGCATTTGCGGGTTAATTAAAATGTTGGAGGGTTTAATATCACGGTGGATAATCCCCTTTTCGTGCGCGGCGGACAAGCCCTGTAAAACGCCTTCAAACAAGTCCAAAATCAGCCCAATCGGCAGGACCTTGTTGCGCTTTAACATCATTGAAAGGGTTTGCCCCTCAATAAACGACATTACAATAAAGTAATAGCCCTTTTCCTTGCCGACGTTATACACGTTTACAATGTTGGGGTGGTCCAATTCCGCAATAGCGCGGGCTTCGGTTAAAAAGAGTTCCACCGCTTTTTTATCGTTAGCCAAGGCGGGGCTTAAAATCTTTACGCAGACGATGCGGTTTAAGGCTTTGTGGCGCGCTTTATATACCGCGCCCATACCGCCTTCGGCGACTTTGTTTAAAATTTCGCAACCGGAAATTTCTTTTCCAACCAACGAGGGAGTATTGTTCATATGTTCCTTTACAACCCAAATATAAAAAACTTTAAATAAATGGTGCAAAAATTGCTTGATTTTATGATAACCAAGCAATAGAATATAGTTATAGTTAATCTTATCATATTTTACGGGAATAGTTATAGTCTTTTTACGGGGGTGTTTTATATGAGCGAAAGCAGTTTTACGTTACTTAGGGATATTGGTACGTTGCCACTTGAAAATGACGAAGAGGTCCGTTTTAGTATTGACGCGTACCGCGGGTTCCGCTATGTGTCTGTGCGGCGGTATTTATTGACGGACTCTTTTAGTGGGGCCACGCGCGACGGCGTAACGATGACGCCGGAAATCTTGCGCGCCTTGGAGCCGCTGTTGTCTGCGCTGCCAGATGACATTAAGGCCGTAAAGGACGGCACGATTGGTAAGTTTGCCAAGCGCCCCGGCATTTGCATTGTGGCTTCTATTGGTACTTTTAAGAGCCGCCGCGGCTTGGACCTTCGCCAATGGCAGGAAGATGTCGGGTTTACCAAAAAAGGCATTTGGCTGCCGCTAGAAAAACTGCCAGAAATAAAAAAACTTTTTGCGGCCACCCGCCAGGCCTTGGACGAAAAGCCCGAGGATGATTTTTAAGCCGTTTCCCTGTAACATTAAAAAGCCCCGCTCAAACGAGCGGGGCTTTTCGTCTGTTTATTTGTGTAATTCTTCGTGCGGGGTGGGCAAGTTGTGGTGTTCTGCCAGCATTTCCTTGGCGTTTTCAAAAACGCGGTCGGGCAAAATGTCCCGCATACATTTAAAATGGCCCAAGGGGCATTTCTTCCCCCCGTGCAGCGCACACGGGCGGCACGGCAAATCCTTTACCTCTACCACTCTGTGCCCTTCCCCATACGGAAAGAAGCCCAGTTCGCGCGTCGTCGGCCCAAAGATAGCCAAGGTCGGCACGTCAAAGGCGGTGGCAATGTGCATAGGCCCGGAGTCGTTGGTGATAAAGAGTTTAAAGTGCTTCATTAACGCCATTAAATCGGCCAGGCTGGTTTTGCCGCATAAGTTGGCGGCGTGGCCTTGGGACAGTTGGCAGATTTTTTCGCCCAAGTCGGCGTCTTTATGCCCTCCGCCCACGAGTACGGCCTGTACGCCCAGTTCGGTTTGCAGGCGGCTAATCAGTTGGACAAAATACTCCATCGGCCAGCATTTGGTCGGCCACGCGCTTCCGGCGTGAATACCGACGAGAGTTTTGCCTTCCAAGTTAAAGTCCTTCATTAAGCGCGCGACGTTTTCCTCGGCGGACGGCGCATAGCGCATATTGAGTTTTTCGGCCTTGAATTTTTCCTTTACAATGCCCTGCAAAAGCGAAAGGTTGCGCTCGGCATCGTGAATCATCCAAGAGAACGGCACCGTTTTGGTGTATAAGAACCACCCCTCGCTGGACGTAAACCCAATGCGCACGGGCACGCGGGAAAGCCAAGCAATAAGCGCGCTTCTAAAACTGCGGTGCGGCACGAGCAAAATGTCAATGTGGGACTCTTTAATGGCTTTGGCCGTTTTCCACACGCCGACGATTTTATTCCAGCCGCGTTTGTCGTTTAGGATAATTTCGGAGACTTCCTTCATCGGTTTAAAAATATCTTCCGTTTGCGGGCGGGTAATAACGACGATTTTGGCCTCTGGGAAGAGTTTAGCCGTCTTTTGGATAAGCGGCGTAGTCAGTACGCTGTCGCCGATGAACGAGGTTTGAAAGATACCGATTTTGTTTACCTTTTTCCCGGCCAGGTTGGCATCTTCGTAGGCCCAGTCGCCCAGTTTCGGCTCTTTATATTTAATTTCAATGCCCCACGGTTTAAGGGCTTCCAAATATTTTTCCAAGGTGTGTTTTTCAAGTACCGGGGAAGTTTTGTGGAATTTTACGAACATCCTGCGCGCCACGGAGTTTTTGTCGTAGCGGACGCGGTGCGGAATACGGCTGAAAAAGCCCATTAAAATACTTTTTAAGGTAGCGTGTAAGTCCAAATAGTGCGTAAAGTGCCCCGCACGGATTTGGCGGATGTTGGCCCACAGCCCCTTTTTGGCGACCATAATTTCGTCAATATCCGGGTGCCCGGCGAGCACTTGGGCAAACTGCGGCTTTACCATAAGCGTAATGCGCGCGTTGGGCCATTGGGCCTTGATATTCTTATATACCGGGGAGGACAAAACAATATCCCCCAGCGAAGAAAGACGCACGACTAAAATATTAGGGTTATTTTCGTTCATAGTTGTTTACCACTTCCATTATACGGTTGGTTGCTCCTTTAAAACTTAGCGCCGTTTTGCGCGCTTTTTCGGACATATTTTCCAGTTGTGCCGGGTCAGCCAGCAACCGCAGCACCGTTTCTTTAAAATTGGTTTCGTTTACCAACACTCCCCCGCCGTTTTCCAACAGGGCTTGGGCGGTTAAGGGCGCGTTATAAAAATAGCGGCCGAACAGAACGGTTTTGGATAAAATGGCCGGTTCCAACAAATTGTGCGCGCCGCGCGGTACGACCGAGCCCCCCACAAACGTAAGCGAAGCGCAGGCGTAGAGGGACTGCAACAGTCCCATTACATCGGCGCAGAGAATATCGGTATTTTTATCAAATTGGCCTTGGCTGACAAACGCGTAATGAAGCCCGCTTTGGCGCAGGGCGGTTTCAATTTCCGGCTTGCGCTCCAAATGGCGCGGGGCGAAAATAATCTTGGCGCCCGTTTTTATAATGTCCGCCGCCGCCCGCAAAAGCATTGTTTCTTCGGCCGGGTGCGTACTGCCCAGCACCAAAATTTTGCGCCCGTTCCAGCCGAGGGCGGTCAGCATTTTTTCCACCTCGCCCACCTTGGCGGGATTATCGTTTAAGGTGTCGTACTTTACGTTGCCGCAAACAAAGATTTTATTTTTATCCATACCCAATTTTTCGTAATGTCGGGCGGCCTCTTGCGTTTGTAGGGCGGCAAAGGACAGCGTGTTAAAGGTTTCTTTAAAAAGCGGCTTGATAAGCCCGTAAGCGCGGGCCGATTTGGCGGAAATGCGCCCGTTAATCACCGCCGCCGGAACGCCCGCTTGGTGCGCGGCGGCCAGCATATTGGGCCAAATTTCCCGCTCCACCACAAACAGGCGGTACGGTGTAGCCAAACGGATAAAGCGTTTGCAGGACGGGTAAAAATCAAGCGGGGCCAAAAAGGCTTTGGTAATGTTGGGGTTTTTGAGGGCGGTTTCCTTGCCGGCCTCGGTGGTGGTGGTTACGATAACGTCTTTTTTGTAAAACGCTTTTAGGCGGGAGATGACCTCCTTCATAGACATCACTTCCCCCACGCTTGCACAATGGAGCCACAGGGCCCCTTGGGGGATTTCCCCCTCTTTTTCAAGCCCGAAGCGTTCCTTTAATTCCTGGTACAGGTGCTTTAAAAGTCCGCGCCGCGGCGAGCACAAAAAGCCCAGTAGCACGCCTAATGCGGCCAAAGGAAAAATGAGGTTAGTCAAAAATAAAAGGACTCTTCCCATATATATCTTATTATATGATATTTGTCTGTCCGTCGGCTACTGGGGAATAAAAAAGCCCCGGGGTGAACCGGGACTTGGGAAAGAATTATTTGGTTTCTGTTTCAGCGGTGGCGGTATCGTCTGTGCTTTTCTTTTTAAAGAGCCCGCCGATGCCCTTTATCACGTTTTTGGCGGTATCAACCCCGGTTTGCGCTACTTGGCCTGTGGTTTTAACGGCCCCGGTGGCGACGTTTCCGGCGGTACTTGCGGTGCTGGCGGCTACCTTACCGGGCGTTTTGTAATTTAAAATACCGCCCAGTACGGAGCCCACCGTGTTTAGCACGTCCAACTTGCCTGACGGGTTATCCATCGTCCCGCCGATTTTAATGATGACAGGCGTTTGCGACGTAAGCACCGTAGCGGATACCTTCATATCCAAGGCCTGCGTGTGGAAATTGATATTCCCACTTCCGTTAATGTTGGTCAGTTTGGAAGCAAAGGTCGTCTTATCCACCTTCATTACGCCGCTGGTAAAGGTATATACGCCCTCGCCGTTGGTAAAGGCGATTTCACCCTTTTGCGCGTTGGCTTCGGCCGGGAAGATATCCACATTTAACTTGCCCGCCACCTTGCGCACGAGCGTGATAGGCAGGAGCAGAATTTTGACGTATTTATTCCCCTTAACAAAGGAATCAATATCCGTAATGGCGCCTGGCTGTAACACAAAGGAAACCTGCCCGTTGGCCTTTTTCATCGTTTCGCTTACGCCCGTTAAGTTGGCATTTAAGGTAAAACCGTCCGCGCGGAAATACGGCACGCTGATAGGACCTACTTTAATGTTACTTTTAATATTCATTAAAAGTTCCGGGCCCGCGGTTTTTTGTTCGGCGGAAGCAGTTTTTCCCTCTTCCGTTTCAGCCGACGCGTAGGACGGAAATTCCTTTAAGGTAAATTTGTCCAGTTCCGCGTTAAAAACGATATTCATTACGTCCTTAATGTTTTTGTACGAGAAAGAGGACGAAAATTTTTCCCCGTTTAATAGGCCGGTAAGCGACGGGCAGGAAATATCGTTAATGGAAGCGATTTTAACCGTGCCGTTTAAATCCTTCACCGTAAACGGCGCATACATTGCGCTTACGTTTTTTAAGGTTACTTGGCCGCTTACGTCTTGTCCGTCATTTTTATCGGTGGCCTTAAACGAGCCCGTAATCAGTCCGCCGGGCTGGAAATCGGCCACGGTGTCGGTCATTTGGACGATTTGGCCCAAATCGGTGGATAAGTCCGCCTTGACGGAATAGGTGGGCGTGGCGCTTGCCCAGCCTGCTGTGCCAGAAGCGGATAAGGCGCTGTCCATTACCGAGAGTTTGATAAGCGAAATAACCGCGGTGGATTTTTCCAAATCCGCCGAAGCCTTTACCGCCATATTGATAACCGGGAGCGAGAAATGCGGCAAGTCCGGCAGGATTTCGGCTACCGTTGCGTTGCTGATGCCGCTTAACGTACCCGTCAGTTCGGCCTGCGGGGCTTCAAAGTTCTTTACGCCGCCCTTTAATTGGAGTTTTACCGTCTTGTAAGAGGCGGAAATGTCATTAACCGTTACATACGCTTCGGGCATATTTAAATTAGCCAAAAATGTACGCAGGGAAATGCTTACGGGAACCGTCATATTGAGCCTGGCGGCGGAATATTCGGTGGTGAATTTGATTTTTACGTCAAACGGACTATCCAAATCAAACTCGCGGATTTCCACCTGCAATTTGTTGACGGAGGCGTCCATACCCGTTTGCAAATCTTTATAGGTAAAGTTGCAGTTGTTAAGCACAATTCTGTCAGCCAGCAGTACAAAGGCAAGGCCGGAATTGTCCTCTTGGGCGGTTTCGGCAGGCGTATCAGCCCCGTCCGAAGCCGGGATAAGCGTGTCAAAATTAAAGGATCCGTCTTTGTTTTTAATGACGTTTACATCCAGCCCGTCCACCGATACGGTGGAAATTTCCACCCGTTTTTTAAGTAGTGGCATTAGGGCCAGTTTCACCACCAATTTATCGGCCTTAACAAAGGTACCGTTTTGAAAGGTGGTATTTTCGGACAAGGCAAAGTTATCCAGCGTTACCCCAATGACGTTAAAGGAAATTTTGTCAAAAGAAATTTCCCGCTGCAAATTGGTTTTTGCATAATCTACGGCCATAGCCTTTAATTTTTCCGGCGGGAACATAATCCGCAGGGCAATTAACCCCGCCGCCAGCAAAATTACGCATACGACCGCAATTTTTACAAGTAGTTTGAATAATTTTTTCATATCTATATTGTATTTCTTTTCTTTTTCGCCCGGCAAGCGCGCAAAAGGGTTATTTTTGCGGGTGTGTATCGTCGGAGACGATTTCGGCTTCTATCACGTCTTCCGGCTTGGTGCGGGAGCGGCGGAAGGCTTCCAAATCCTTATGAAGCATCGCTAATACTAATAGGGCAAAGGCCCCGTCGTCCGTAATGCCCAAAACGGGCAGCACGTCGGGCAACAGGTCAATGGGCGAAATAACATACACCAGGCACAGCACCGCCCAAAAGAGCGTGGCCCACGGCATTTTGTATTTGCCGCGCAAAATGGCCCACACCATTGGGAAGAAACTAGCAAAGTCCTTAAATACTGCCAAGGGGTTAAATTTCATTTTTTCCACACTGCTATTTTTGCGCATTGGCCGGCGTGTCGTTCATCGCCCGTTCCTCGGCGCGCATACCCAAAATGTTTTCGTTTACGCGCAGAGCATAGTCGCCGATTCTTTCAAAGTTATTTAAAATGTCGGCGTAGGCGGTAATGGAGTCCGGCGTGGAACTTTGGCCTGCGTTAATGCGTTCGCGCAAATCGTGCAAGAAGCGTTTGCGCAGGGTGTTTAAAAGTTCCTCATCTTTGAGCGCTTCGTCAAAGGTTTTTTCCGCCTGCAAATGCCATTGGCGGGTGGGCTGTTGGATATCTACCAAAATGCGGCGGGTGCGCTTGGTGATGTTTTTGGTCAGTTTGGCGATTTCCTCCAAGTCCTCAATGTCGGCTTCGGTAAACGGTTGTTTATCGTGGAATTTTTCCAAAATGCGGGCGATTTTTTCGCCGCAGTCGCCCATATGCTCAATGCTGTTTAACACGTCAAAGAGCGAGAACGCCTGCGCCACCGCCTGGCGGGATAGGTTCCCGTGCGTAAGGGCGGTTAAGTAAATATTAATTTTATGTTCCAAAACGTCGGTGGTTTTTTCGGCGGCTTTTACGTCCTCAATCAAGCGGGAGAACATTTTGTCGTCGTCAACTTTTACGGCGTGGATGAGTTTATCCGTCATTTTGGTTACAAAACTCATCATACGTTCCACCTCTTTGCGCACCGCAATTAACGCCAGTTCAGGCGTGCTCGTAAAGCGTGTGGATAAAAAGATAAGTTCGTGTTCCTTTTTGTCCTCGCGTTTGGATTTGGGGATAATAAAATAGGTCAAGTGCGCCAGTTGTTTTAAAAGCGGCAGCATTAACATCGTGTTAATCACGTTAAACACGGTGTGAAAGGCGGAAATGTGGTATGGGAGGACAGCCGTTAGTTGCTCCGGATCCTGCGTGTAAGGCGAGCCGGGCACAATCCAGTCCACAAAGTTCACAAAGTGTTTAAAAATGCACACCACCCAGAAGACGCCGATAATGTTAAACAAAAAGTGCCCGAGGGCGGCGCGCTTGGCAGTTTTGCTCGCGCCGATAGCGGCCAAGTTAGCGGTAATGGTGGTGCCGATGTTTTCCCCCAACACAAGCGCACACGAGGTCGGAAAGTCAATAATCCCGGCGGCGGCGCAGGTGAGCGTCATTGCCATAACGGCGCTGGACGATTGGAGAATAACGGTTAAAATAGTGCCACTGAAAATGAGGGTAAGCAAATTAAACAAATTGTCCGGGCGGAAGCGGGAAATCCAGGCCACCACCTGCGGGTTTTGCGCAAAATCGGCCGGGATGGCGTTCTTCATTATGTCCAAGCCCAAAAAGAGAAGGCCGAAGCCGACCAAGGTTTCCCCAATGCGGCGGATAATGGCAAATCTGGGGATGAACTGCGCAAAGAAGCCAATAGCGATGACGGGCAAGGCAAAGAGCGAAATTTGCATTTTAAAGCCGAACAAACTGACAATCCACGCTGTCATTGTCGTACCGATATTTGCCCCGAAGATAACCCCTAAGGATTGGTACAGGTTCAAAAGGCCCGCGCTCGCAAAGCCGACGACCATTACCGTCGTGGCGCTAGACGATTGGATAATGCTGGTTACCAGCGCGCCGCAAGCGGTAGCCGCAAAGCGGTTCGTGGTGGCGATGCCCAGCAGTTGGCGCATCCTTTCACCGGAGGCCTTTTGCAGGCCGTCGCTCATTATCTTCATACCGAATAAGAACACGGCCAGGCCGCCGAGTAAGTTTAAAATTTCAAGCAAGGTTGACATTTGTGGGAGTTCTCCTTAATTCATATAAAAAGAAAGAGCCGTTTAATCGGCTCCTTCCGTAACAAAAATACACTGGCCCGCCGCAAGTACGGCGGGGATAGATAAAGAAACGCAAGCGTTACTTGGACATTTTAATGGAGGTTTGATTGTCATCCGGTTTATCCGTTTTTTCGTGCTTGGTTTGCTGGGCCCACATTTGCTGATTGGCTTCAATTTGTTTGGCCATTTCGTCGTCAAACAAAATAGTGGGCATACGGTCTTCATCCGCGTACTGAACGATATCCTCGCTCTTGGGCGGTTGGTAAACTTTATCTAAATGTTGGTTCATCGCTTCCGGCTCGGCGGATTTTAAAGAGGCACGCGTTACCTGCAAGCCTACTTGGTGGTGCAGGTCCTGCTCGGTAACGGGTTTGCCAATGCCGGGCGGCAGGACGTTATTGTCCGCCCCAAAAACTTGGGTGGGTTCATCCGTCAGTTGTACTTCGGGCGCGGGCGTATAGGAACCGCGGTTTTCACCGTAGTCCAGGTTTAAAAAGACCAAAATGTAAAAGCCTGCAAGCGATACCCAAAAGAGAAACCACAACACCAGCAGCACACCGCCCGCAACCAGCCACGGGGCGGTAAGGGCGGCTAAATGGAAACTGTCCGCAAAGAAGAGCGGAATCCCCACATACAGCGCATAGCCTGCTGCTCCCACCACTAAAATAGGGGCTAAAAAGGAAATCAGACACATTGATAGGGTCATCCCCCAGCGGTGGCCGGTTAATTGCCAACTGTAAATAAGGGCGGAAATGGGGCCTTGTTCTCTTAACACAATCGCCGCCGGAACGAAAATCGTGCGGAATTGCAAAAAGAGAAACAAGATATATCCGATAACGGCAATCGGCACCGAGCGGGAAGCCACCATTAATATAGCCAAGCCACCCGCTACTACACCCATTATCAGGGAATAGATAACCAAATAAACGGTGGGTAAGGCCGCATTTGTGCAGGAGTTGGAAAAGGATTCCCCGTCGTTTTGCGCTTTAATACCCAACTGGCGCATAAATACCGCCCCACAAAAGAGGGAAAAGGGCATTACCAAGATTTTGGCAATAACCAGCGGCAGGCCCAGCCAGGCAAAAGCAAAGATGAGCGCATATAGCAAAATCCCCAATAAAATGAGGGCGAAAATAGCCCCCCCAGCCCGGTTGGTTAAGCGGAAACTGTTAAGAAAGAGAGTAAATATATTTTGTTGTTCGCGGAGGTCCATTTCACCGCTCCTTATTAGAGTACACAAACATTATAGCAAAACGCGCGCGCGTTGCGTAGAAAATCAGAATAATTTTTCTAACGCCTTAGCGGCGGAAAAACCACTGCTCCAAGCCCATTGCAGGTTGAACCCGCCCAGGCGGCCCGTTACGTCCAATAGTTCACCGATAACATATAAGCCGGGGATATGGCGTGCCTCAAAGGTGGACGGATTGATTTCGCGCACATCAATGCCGCCGGCCGTTACCTCGGCCTTGGAAAATCCGCCCGTTCCCGCTGGTACAAAGGTAAAGCGGTTTACCAGTTGGGCGGCCTTTTCTATTTCCGTGCGGGAAGCGTTGGGCAGTTTATTGTCCAGTTCCCCAAGCAGGGCTTTTACAATTTTTGCACTTATTTTGCCGTGCAAGGCGGCTGAAAAGGTGTGGGCCGTATTTTTTTGCGCGGTGAACAGCGCGTGTGCATCCTCTCCGGGCAGGAAATCCACGGTTACTTTTTCCCCTTCCTTCCAAAATAGCGAGGCAGACAGAACCGCCGGCCCGCTGATACCCTCGTGTGTAAATAGCAACGAGCCCTCAAAAGAGTGCTCCCCGCACGATACGCGGGCGTTTAGCGTGTTCCCTGCCAGTTTAAAAAGTTGCTCCCGCAAACTTTTTTCAAAGGTAAGCCCTACAAGCGCCGGGCGCTGGGGAATAATGTTCAGGCCAAACTGGCGCGCTATTTTGATACCAAAGTTGCTTGCGCCCAAGGCCGGGAAGGATAATCCCCCCGTAGCCAACACTACGCGCTGGGCGCGGATAGGCCCGGCCGAGGTATTGACCACAAACAGACCGTTTTCCTGTTTTACATCTAGGGCCTGCGTGTCTGTTAAAATTTGGGTGTTGGCCTCGCGGGCGCGGCGGATGAGAAAGCGTACAATGTCCCGTGCGTCCATAGCAAAGAGTTGCCCGTCTTTCCGTTCTTCCCATTTTATTCCCGCTTCGTCCAGCAGAGAAACAAAATCTTGTGGTTTTAATGCGGCCAGAGCGTTTTTGACAAAGTGTTTATTTGCACAGGCGTAGTCCGTGGCGCGGGCAAAACGGTTGGAAAAATTGCATTTTCCTCCGCCCGAAACGCTTATTTTGCGGCCCGGGTGGGTGTTGTGTTCTATTAATACTTTGGGGCTTCTTGAAAAGCTGCCTGCGCAAAAAAGCCCGCCGGCTCCTGCGCCGATAATAGCGGTGTGAAAAACGGTATTTTTAAGTTCGTTGTAGTTCATATATATAGGTTTTCTATATTATACAAAAAGAAAAAATTTGATTTTGTTTTCAAATATGCTATACTCTTAATAGGAATTATTATTAATAATTTAAAAACTATGCAAACCAACACACAAAACGACGAATTGCAAAAACGCTTGGCCTTTTTTGAGGACCAATGCCGCGCAAGAGGATTAAGAGTAACCAACCAACGGCGGGAAATCTTCCGTGCGGTGGCGGCCTCGTGCGAACATCCGTGCGCGGAAAAAGTGTTTTTGGCGGTGCGCAAGACGATGCCTAATGTGTCTTTGGATACGGTGTACCGCACGTTATCGTCGCTGGAAGAAATGGATTTGCTTATGCGTGTCGGGCTCTCGTCCAAGGCGCGCTTTGACGGGGATTTGCGTCCCCATTGCCACTTTGTGTGCACGAACTGCGGGGAAGTGTATGACGTATTTTTAAAGGAAGGCGAGTCCTTGCCTTTGCCGGCGGACGTGGCGCATTGGGGCGAAATAAAACAGATTAATTTACAAGTGCGCGGGCTTTGCAACAAGTGCCGCGGCAACAAATAGGATAAAATAGGAGACAATATGGAATTGAAAGGAAGCAAGACGGAAAAAAACTTAATGACGGCTTTTGCGGGCGAATCGCAAGCCAGAAACAAATATACGTATTACGCCTCCAAGGCTAAAAAAGAAGGCTTTGTGCAGATTTCTAAAATTTTTGAAGAAACCGCCAACAACGAAAAAGAACACGCCAAACTTTGGTTTAAAGCCTTGCACGATAACAATATCCCCACCACGGCTGAAAACTTGGTAGATGCCGCCAACGGCGAACACTACGAGTGGACTGATATGTATGCCACCTTCGCCAAGGAAGCCAAAGAGGAAGGCTTTGACAAACTCGCCTTCTTGTTTGAAGCCGTCGGCAAGATTGAAAAAATGCACGAAGAACGCTACCGCAAACTCCTGCACAATGTGGAAACCAACGAAGTCTTTAAAAAAGCCGGTATCGTTATGTGGGAATGCGCCAACTGCGGACACATCCACATCGGCGAAAAAGCCCCCGAAGTGTGCCCCGTGTGCGCTCATCCGCAGGCTTACTTTATGATTCACCCGGAAAACTTCTAATTGCTGTTTGAAACAGATAAAAAACCCGCTCCTTGGAGCGGGTTTTTTCGTGTAGAAAAAGGGGCTGCTAGTCGCGCTTGGCCGATATTACTCCCCCCGCAGCCGCTAAGGCCGCACCTAAAAACATTGCCGCCTGATAGCCGCGCAAGAAAGCGGTTTCGCTATCTGCGCCCGCACGCACAAAATGGTTTTGCACCGCCGCGTAAACGGCCACGGAGCAGGCAATCCCCATAATCATCCCGGCGTTGCGGGCTAGGGCGTTTACGCTGGACACAATGCCCAGTTTATTTTTCGGGGCCGCGCTGATAACTGTATTATTGTTGGGAATTTGAAACGTACCTGACCCACAGCCAAAAATCACCTGTGCCAGCACAATATAGGCAAAGGACGGTTTTGCGCCGACAAAGGCAAAAAGCATTGCCCCCGTAAAGGCAAAGCCAAGTCCCACCGTGGTAATAATCCGGGCAGAGTACCGCTCCGACAGTACGCCGCTAATCGTGGATGAAATGGCGAGCGCCACCGGGAACGGCAAGACCAGAAGGCCCGTTTGCACCGGGTCAATATGCAAAATATCCGCCGCATAAAACGGAAATAACACGGCGTTGGTAAAAATAGACATAAAGCCCAGCACCGCCACTACATACCCATAGGAAATGGCCGGAATTTTAAAGATGTCTAGGCCCATAAAGGGCGTTTGACTGGTGCGCTCGCGGTAGTAAAACAGCAGGAAAAATAGCACCGCCGCCGCAAACGCGCACAAGATAACGGGCGAAGTCCAGGCTTTGTTGGGTCCCTCGTTCATCGCATAGAGGAAACTTAAACTGGACAGGATAAAAAAGGCCGCCCCGCTGATGTCCATACGGATTTTTGTTTTCGGGTTAAAGCGCGGGATAATCTGTATGCCGCGCCAAATGCCGATTAAACTGACGGGGATGTTTACCCAAAAGACCGATTGCCAGCCCCAATGCTGGATTAAAAAGCCCCCTACCGCCGGGCCCGCCAAAGAGCCCAAGGCTACCACAGCCCCCACGCCGCCTAGGGCGCGTCCGCGGTCTTTACCCACAAAGGCTTTGGCGATAATTGCCTGCGCATTAGCCATCATTGCGCTCGCGCCCAATCCTTGTACGGCACGGGACAAAATCATCAGCGGCAAATTGCCTGCCAAAGAACACAACAGCGAACCGATACCAAATAGTAAAAAACCGCTTAAATACATCTTTTTGCGGCTGAACATATCGGAAAGTTTGCCAAATACGGGCAAAAAACAGGTTACCGCCAGCAAATATACGCTTACAACGGATTGGATGCTTTCAATATCGGCGTTAAATTCCCCCGCCATAGAGGGAAGCGCGATGTTTACAATTCCGCCGTCCAGCGTACCCATAAAGGTCCCGGTGGCGGTAACGGTAAAAATAAGCCACTTGCGCGAAAGGTTAAGCGGTCGTTGTTTCATAGAACCCCCGCGGCTGCGCCTTGCGTTTCTTGCGTTTGTCGCGCGCGGCCGAGAAGTACGCCGCCGCCAGCGAAACCACTATGCAGAAAATCATTGAATATTGGTAAGCGTTCATAAAAGAGGTTTCATAATCCGCCCCGATATTTACATAATGGCGGCGTATGGTGGAAAAAATAAGTACCGATAGCGCAATTCCCATTACCGCCCCCATATTGCGCGCAAGTGCGCTCAAACTTACCACCATACCCAAGCGGTCGGCGGGTGCGGCGCTGACGATGGTGTTATTGTTGGGCGCCTGAAACGTGCCCGACCCACAGCCCATAATCATTTGCGCAATTACAATATAGGTATAAGAGGGATTTTTGCCAATGCCCACAAACATAGCGGCACCGATGATAATAAACCCAAAGCCTACGGTGGTAATCAGGCGCGCCGAGTACCGCTCGGAAAGCCAGCCTGAAAACGGCGACGAAATAGCGAGAGCCACCGGGAACGGCATTAACAGCAAACTCATATGCACCGGGTTTAAGTGCATTACATTAGCCATATAGAAAGGAAATAAAATACCGTTGCAGTTTAGTGCAATAAACCCCAGCAAAGAGACGATACAGCCGTACGAAATCGCCTGTATTTTAAATAAAGATAGGCCAATAAAGGGCGTTTTGCTAGTTCTTTCGCGCCAATAAAACCCCGCAAAAAAGATAAGCGCGGCCACAAACGAGCCGATGATCAGAAAAGAGGTCCACTTTTGGTTTTCGCCCTCGTCTAATGCATAAAGGAAGCAAAAACAGAATAAAATAAAGCAAACCGCGCCCTTCCAATCCAGTTTCACTTGTTCTACGGGCTTAAAGTGCGGAATAATTTGTATCCCGCGCCAAATGCCTAGCATACTGATAGGCACATTTATCCAAAATACCGATTGCCAGCCCCAATGCTGGATTAAAAAACCGCCTACCGCAGGGCCTGCCAAAAAGCCCGCCGCCACCATAGCGCCTATACCACCTAATGCGCGTCCGCGGTCCTTGCCTTTAAAGGCCTTGGCAATAATGGCCTGGCAGTTGGAAATCATTGCGCTGGCTCCTAACCCTTGCAGGGCGCGGGAGAAAATCATCCAACTTAAACTTTGCGAAAACGTCGCCGAAAAGGAACCAATACCAAAGAGCAAAAAGCCCGTCAAATACAGGTATTTGCGGCTGTACATATCGGAAAGTTTTCCAAAAACGGGCAAAAAACAGGTGGTGGTAAGCAGGTAAATGCTGACTACCCATTGGATTCGCTCCAAATTGGCGTTTAAATCCTTTGCCATTACGGGCAGGGCCACATTTATAATACCCCCGTCCAGCGTGGACATAAAAACCCCAATGGCCGTTACGGAAAAAATCAGCCATTTATAGGCAATGTGCGGCGTTTTTAGTTTCATAAGCGTTATTTTGTGCAACGGATTAACGTATAGGCAAAACGGCCCACCCCGTCAAACACCTTTTCGGTTTTCAGCCCTGCCTTTTTTATGCACTCCTCCATTTCCCCCAGCGAATACATTTTGCTGTTGCCATTGGCGATATTCGTAAAATAAAGCGAGGTGTGGTTTAAACAAAATGTACTGGCGGCGTATTCTTGGCGGTCCCATAAGGGTTCCAAAATGTAGATGCGGGCGTTCTTATCAGCCGCTTTTTTTACTTTTTTAAGGATAGAAACAATCTCGTCCTTAGAAAAGCAATCCAAAAATTGGCTCATCAGATAAGCATCCGCTCCGCCGGGGATAACCGATTTGCCGTCCAAGAGGTTGACGGAGTGGAAGGAAACGCGGTTTTTGTATTTCTTTAAATTCTTTTTGGCGACTGCCAGTTGGCCAGGCAGGTCCACAATGCCCACCTGTACCTGCGGGTCGTGGTCCAGGCATTTTTTTGCCCATTTGCCGGTGTTACCGCCGATATCAAAAATAGTGTGCGGTTTGAGTTCAAACACCAAGGGCAAAATAGCCGAGAAGGCAATATCGGAATAAAAATGGTCAAACGCAAACCAACTGGTGCGGTTCTTTTTGGGGAGTTTGGAAAGCCCCTCATAAACCGTCTTCCATTTGCCGAAGACCTTTAAACCCGTAGGTTTGCCCTTTATTAAAGAGTCCTTTAAGGTGTACATCCCTTGGTAGCAAACATCGTTTACAAAGTCCATATTCACGCGGGTCATCGGGTCGCACAAAATAAACCAGCCCGTTTTGCTGATGTTGTACACGCCGTTTTGCAAGGTAACTAAGTCTAATCCAAGTCCCACTTCCAGCAGGGTTTGCACGGCGTAAAGGGATAATTTTAATTTTTTGGCGATGGTTTTATCGTCCGCGGGCGTATTATTTAAAAATTCCAAAATGCCCAAATCGCGCAGGGCGAGCGCGGCCTGAAAACTGATAGGCGCAAAAGCGATTTTCTGCGCGTCAAACGCAATATCCGCCATTGTGCGGGTGTTTTTGCGGGCCCGGCGGTAGGGCTGATTGTTTTTTGTGTTATTATTAGTTATCATATCTATATTTCTATTTTAATTAATTTGGAACGAGTTTACAATGAACCACACCCCCCGCAAAATTGCATTAGTTACAGGCGCCAGCCGCGGTATCGGCCTGGCCATAGCCGTACAATTAGCCAAGGACGGCTTTGATATTTGGCTGAATTACCACTCCAATCACGCGGCCGCCCAAAAGGCCAAGGAACAAGTGGAAGCACAGGGCGCCGCCTGCACTTTACTCCCTTTTGACGTAGCCGACGCCAACGCCGTGCGCGCCGCCTTAAACCCGCTTTTAGAAAAGCAAACGCCCTATGCGCTAGTAAACAACGCGGGTATCCGCAAGGATAATTTGCTCATTTGGATGCAAGATGACGAGTGGAGCCAAGTAATTAATACCGTTTTGGGCGGGTTCCACAATGTAACCAAAACCGTTTTAGCCGCGATGATTCACGCCAAACAGGGGCGCATTGTCAATATCGCCTCCGCCGCCGCGCACGCACCCGTCCCCGGACAGACCAACTATTCCGCCGCCAAAGCGGGCATTGTGGGGGCTACGCGCAGTTTGGCGTTAGAGGTGGCCAAGCGCAATATTTTGGTAAACGCGGTTTCCCCGGGCTTTATTGAAACGGAAATGCTCACGGGCCTGCCTATGGATAAGATTTTGCCTTTAATCCCCCTGCGCCGCTTGGGCCGCCCGCAGGAAGTGGCCGATATGGTTTCCTTCTTGTGTTCGGACAAGGCCTCCTACATTACGGGGCAGGCTTTCCAAGTAAACGGCGGCGTGTGTATGTGAGCCTAACCGTGCGCGGATAAATAGTATAATATCCTTATGAATATTCCTACCAAAGTTGTCATTACCGGCGCAGGCGCAACGTCCCCTTATGGGGTGGGCGTAACGGCGCTATGGGAAGGGCTTAAAGCGGGCCGCGGCTGTATGCACTTGGTAGAGGCCTTGCAATCTTTGCCAATGGTTAAAACCAAGGTAGCCGCCACCGTGCCGGATATAGATTATTCCTATATTCCCCGCCGGGACCGCCGTTCTATGAGCCGTATGGCCTTGTACGCCTATGCAGCGGCCAAGGAAGCCCTTTTGCAGGCCGGCTATGAAAAGGCCCCGCAAGGCTTGGGCTTTTTTATGGGCTCCACACTTAACAGCATTTCCAAATGGATGGAAATCACGGGCTACTGCCACGGGAACCATTTGGAACTGGTTAAAACTTCCGATTTTTTGCAAATTATGAACCACTCGCCGCTGGCCACGGTTTCGCAGGCGTTAAAAATAAACGGGCCGTGTGTAGGGGCGAGTGATGCTTGCGCCACGGGGCTAATGAATATCGGCCTTGCGTATTTAGCGGTAAAGGCGGGCTTTGTAAAACAAGCCCTTTGTGGCGGAACCGAGGAATATCACCCAATGTTTAGCGCCTGCTTTGATATTATGCAGGCCACCAGTTACAATTTTAACGATAAACCCAACGAATCTTGCCGCCCGTTTGACGCAAACCGTACGGGACTGGTTGCCTCGGAAGGATGCGGACTTTTATTTGTGGAAAGTGAGGAAAGCGCCAAGGCGCGTGGAGTCAAAATTTTGGCTGAAATTATCGGCTTTTCCTCCAATACGGAAACGGAAAATATGGCCTATCCGTCCGCCCAAACCCTGCGCGAGTGTATGCAAAACGCGCTGGCGGACGCACACATAGAGCCGCAAGCCGTGGACTTATTAAACGCACACGCCACGGGCACCATTATCGGCGACATTGCCGAAAGCCAAGCCGCACAAACGGTGTTCGGCTCCGGCGTAAAAATAAACAGTTTAAAGGGCCACTTGGGGCACAGTATGGGGGCCAGCGGCGGGCTGGAAACGATAGCCTGCCTTAAAATGCTGGAAGAAGGCGTTTTACTCCCCACCCAAAATTTGGAAAAGTTAGATGAGCGTTGCGCGCCCCTTTCCTATGTGCGCGCCCAAGAACAACGCCCGGTAAATATTATTGTTAAAAACAGTTTTGCTATTGGCGGAAACAACTGCACCGCCGTATTAAGGAGCCCCCTGTGATTACGAGAGAAGAAATTATCAACAAAACCAATGAAGCGCTTAAAAAAGAATTTGAACTGACCGACGAACAGTTAAAGCCTACCTCCCATATGCAGACCGATTTGGGCTTGGACAGTTTGGATGCGGTGGATATGGTGGTAGTATTGGAGCAAAAGTTCGGTATGACCTTGCGCCAAGGTTACGATATCCGCTCTATCGTTACGTTGGGCGATTTATACGATTTTATTGAAAAATTGGCCCGCGAACACGAAGCCAAATAGTATGTACGCCCTGCGCACCCTTTTTAACACAGCCATAATAGGCACTTCGGCTATATTATGGCTTTTTCTTTCCGGCTTAGCGGCCGGGCCTTTTTTGTGGTTATTTCCCGGTAAATCGGGCAAAAATGTGCGGAAATTTGTGTTTATCCAGTCCAAAGGTATTTTGTTTTGTATGCGCTTGTGTTCCAGTGGCTGGAAAGAGGAGCGTGCCCCGCGCCCGCAAGGCCCCTGCATTGTGGCGGCTAACCACGCCTCGGCCTTGGACTTATACACGGTGGCAGCGCTGGGGTTTAACAATGTGGTGTATATTACCAAAGGGTGGGTATTTAAACTGCCGTTTTTCCGCCCGGTAATGCAGGCCGCCGGCTATATGGACGCGGAAAAGACCGCGCCCGAGGAAATGCTCGCTCGCTGTAAAACCGCGGTGGAAAACGGGTGCGATATTGTGCTGTTCCCACAGGGTTCGCGCAAAAATCCGCAGGCGCGTTTTAAAAGCGGAGCCTTTTATTTGGCGGAACTTTTAAAACTGCCCGTAGTGCCGGTGGCGATTGGCGGCACGGGCAAAATGTTGCCCGCGGGTACAATCAAATTGCACCCCGCCAAAATCGTTTTGAAATCCCTTCCGGCGTTAATGCCGGGAGCGTTTACAGGGCCGCTTGCGCATTTGGAAATGGCGCAAACGGTCAAAAAGCAAATTATGCAGGAACTTGAAAAGGAGAATATATGAAGAAAACTTTACTAATGGTGTTATTGGCCGGGCTTATGGCGGCGGGTTGCCGTTCGTTGGCCCCTGTATATAACGTGGAAAACAAAACAGTTGTTTTGTCCGCTGGAAACACTATGCAGCAGGCTATTTTGAAGGGTGGCTCTGCCAAACGCTGGACGATGAGCGCCGTCCGCCCAGGCCTTATGAAGGGCGTTTTGGTGGCGCGCGGGCACTCGGTGGAAGTGTATATCCCCTATACGCAAAACACCTATTCTATTGAGTACGCTGGCAGCGACAATATGCACTACAATGCCAAAAAGAATAAAATCCACCCCAAATACAACCAATGGGTGCGCAACTTGGATTTAGCCATTTACCGTGCGGCCATAACGGGTAAATAATGACCGCCTTTTCCCCTGTTGAAACCTTGGTGCCCCATAAGCCGCCGATGCGGCTGGTGGACGAAATTTTAAGCGTGGACGATACCGTCTGCCGCGTGAAGAGCGTGATTCATAAAAATCATCTTTTCCTGCGTGCGGACGGTACGCTTGCGCCCGAAGCGTTTTGCGAAATTATGGCGCAGAGTTTCGCCGCCGGCGAGGCCCAACGCCGCAAATTTGCCGGGCTGTCCACCGAGGGTGGCGGGTATTTGGTCAGCGTGCGTAATTTCCGCGTTTTTTCTTACGCGCGCGCGAGCGAGGAATTAACCACCGAAGTAACCCAACAGGACGACTTTATGGGTACGCGTATTGTATCGGGAGCGGTGTTTCGCGGAAGTGAAAAACTGGCCGAAGGTACCGTGTATATTTTTATGTGGGAAGGCAATATCCCGCCGGAGATGAAATGAAAATTTTATTGCTTGTTTTAGTGTTGTTTTTTACCCCGTTTGCGTGGGCGGAGCCTGCCCAAAAGGCCGCGAGCGCGGGCGAAGTGTCCGCCGCGCAAAAGACTGATGACCTGGCGCAAATTGCCGCGCGCTTTTCCGCCGTCCAAACAATTCACAGCCGCTTTACGCAGGAAAAGCATATGACTCTTTTAACCGAGCCCGTCGTCAGCGAGGGCGTTTTTTCGTTTGAAAAATCCCCGGCGCGTATCCGCTGGGAATATGAAAAGCCGTTTAAAAACGGCTTTATCTTGGACGGCGCTTCCGCCTTCCGCCTGGAAGGGGGCAAGAAAACACCCGTAAAGGGCGTTATGGCGCGCAATATTGCCGCGCAAATACTGGTGTGGCTGTCGTTTGATTTGCAAACGCTTTCCAAGACGTACGCAATTACGGTGTTTGAGGGCGGAGTGCGCTTAAAGCCGCTTTCGGACAAAAACAAAATGCTGGAAGAAATTTCCGTTTGGTTCGCCACGGATAACCCGCAGGCCTTATCTAAAATCCAAATGACGGAGCCCGGCGGCGATTATACCGTTTTGTCGTTTACGGAAACACAAATTAATAAGCCGCTTGCGGAGGGCACGTTTAAATGAGTGTGTGGAACTTTTTTGCCCGGTACAAAAAGCCCGTTGCCGCCCTGTTGGGCCTTGCGGTGCTTGTGTGCGCGTGGGGTTTAACGCGCCTAAAACCGGACGAAAATATCCACGCAATGATTCCCGCTTCTGTGCGGGAGCGGGTGGAACTGTTTGAATATTCCCCGCTTAACAAAAAAGTTTTTATCGGGGTTTCCGCCCCGTCTGCCGAAGAGGCTTCTTTGGCGGCTGATACTTTACGCGCCGAACTGGCGCAGGCGGATTTATTATCCTTGCCCCCCACTCCGGGCGCGGACTACGCCCAAACGCTCTACCGTGCGCTCCCGTACCGCTTTTCGGCGGATGATGAGCAAACGCTGTTATTACGCCTTACGCCGGAATTTGTAAAAAAGCGTATGGCAGACAATTACGAAAATTTACTGTCCTTTCAAGGTTTTTTGCTGAAAGATTTTATTTCATTAGACCCCTTAAATTTTACGGAATTAATGGCGCAAAAACTGGCCGCTTTCGGCGCGGGCACGGCGCTAGAATACCAAGACGGCTTTTTATCCTCCAAGGACGGTAAAACACTTATCGGCCCGTATGATTTCCCGGGCCAAACCGCAGATTTTAAGGTGGCCCAACGCTTTGCGGACGCTTTTCAACAGACGGCAAAAAAATTAGGGCCTTCCGTCCACGCGTTTTATTTGGGGGCCCTGCGCTACACGGTGGAAAATGTCCGTATGATTCAAACGGACCTCATTAAAATTTCCGTGTTGGCCCTGCTTGCGCTGGCCGCTGTTTTTATCTTTTTCTTCCGCCACAAAAGCGCACTTTTAATTTACCTGCTCCCGGTGTTTATTTTGCCGCCCGCCGCGCTGATAACATACGCGGTGTTTGGGCATTTGTCGGGCATTACGCTAGGTTTCGGGAGCGTGGTGGCGGGGTTGTCGGTGGACTATTCCGTATATGTATTTTTTGCCTTGCGCGGCGCGGGAAATACCCCGGCCCGCGAAACGCTATCCCATATGAAAAAGCACCTTTTGTGCAATTTTATGACGTCCTCGCTGTGCTTTTTGGCGCTTTTTTGCTCGTCCGTGGAGTTATTTAGGCAGATTGCCGTGTTCTCGGTGGCAGGGTTGACGCTTTCCTTGGCGCTGGCGCTGTATGTTTTCCCCCACTATTGGACCCACTTGGGCGAAGTAAAAAAGCCCGCTTATGCTTTTAGCGTGTCCCCCTTGTCCCGCCGGGTGGCGGTATGGGTAAGCGCGGGGCTTATTTTGTTTGGCGTGCTTGGCGTGTGGCGCGTGCAATTTAGCGGCAATGTGGAGGATTTAAACGCTTCCACCCCCGCCTTTAAAAAAGATAAGGCGGTTTTTGATTCCGTTTTTGCTAAAACTGCACAAAATAACGCGCTTTTATTTGTGTTTGGGAATAGCAAAGAAAGCGCACTGGAAAACAACGAATCTTTCCCCCTGCCGCTGGCCGTAGGCGGGGTGGTACCGTCGGACAAATTGCGGTCGGAAAACGTGGCGCGCTGGCGCAGTTTTTGGAGCGCGTCCCGCGCCAATTACGCGCGGCTGTTGGTGTCGGAAGAAGCGCAAAAACTGGGATTAAAACCGGCCGGGTTTGCGCCGTTTTTTGAAAGTATTTTAAACGCCCCCGCACCGGATACATTTGATTTTACGGACCTTTATAATCCGCTGGTTTCTCTGCCGGGCGGGCGGAGTGCTGTGGTAAATATTGTGCCCAATGAACGGCGCTACCGGGAAGCGGCCCAGCAGTCGGGCGCGGTCTTTGTGGCGGCGGACGAACTGAAAAGCGATTTAATTGGGGCCGTTGGGCGCGAAGCCCTCAAAATTGTGCTGTTAGCATTTCTTTTTAACTTGGCGGCCGTTTGGCTGACGTTTAAAAAGTTAAAAACCGCGCTTTTAACCTTTATCCCGGTGGTGTTGGCGGCGGGATTTACCTTTGGGTGCTTTTGGCTGTTACAGGTGCAGGTAAATTTGTTTATTCTGGTATTTTTGCCGCTTTTAATGGGCCTTGGGATAGATTACGGTATTTTTCAGGTAATGAAAACCCAAGCCGGAAAGCCCACCGCTTACCCGCCGTCTGCGCTGCTGGCGGCCGGGTTATCCACCTTGGCGGGCTTTGGCGTGCTGATAGGGGCTAATCACGGGGTATTATTTATAATGGGTTTATCGTCCTTTTTAGGCGTGGGTGGAGCGATGTTGGCGTCGTTATTTATTTTACCCGCGTTTTTGGAGCAAAAATGAAATTTTTACCATTTTTTATATTTACTGTTTTTTTAAGTGCGTGTTCATCGGGCCTTGTGTATAAAACCGCCCCGGCGGAACAGGTAAACACCCGCCAAGCGGTGCGTTTATCGGGTGTGTATCAGCCGTATGGGCTTGATTTTACCGCACTTGCCGAACCGAAAGAGGGCGGCGTGCGCTTGGTGATATTGTCCGTAATGGGCGGTAAACTGGCCGATTTATTCGTTACGCCAACGGAAATAGCCATTTATTCCAAAATGCCGCAACTCCCGGCGCGGCTGGTGGGCGGGTTTGGGCGTATGGCGCGGGCGCAGTTAATAACCCCTTGCCCGCAAGAGGAGTTTGTGTATAAGGATGCTCCCAGCCGCGGGGTCCTGCACATTAAAACCCAAGGAGATTTATTATGCTATTAAATGAAGCCTTATCTGCTTGCTTTGTAGCGCAGAAGGATGGCCGTTTTTTGTATCATATTCCGGCGGATTTCCCGGCCTTTAAAGGTCATTTCCCGGGGAACCCGCTGTTGCCTGCGGTGTGCCAAATGGGCCTGTGCGCTGACGCGTTTAGCCGCCAAAGCGGTAAAAAACAGGAAATTGCTGGCGTTTCCCGCGCTAAATTTATGCGCCCTATTTTGCCAAATTGTCAGGTAAACTTGTCGTTTATCCCTCGCCCGGACGGCCAATATTTAGCCGAACTGACGGACGAAACGGGCAAAAAATTAAGCCAACTGATTTGCTCCTTTAAAGAGGTTTTATGAAAAATATATCCTATTTTACCACCGCGCCCGGTTCCCCAAAACCGCTTGAAAAATCCGTCTTCCGCACGGTGCGCTTTAACGAAATTGACCCGATGGGCATTATGTGGCACGGGCATTACGCGGGATTTTTTGAGGATGCCCGCGTGGCGTTGGGCGACAGTTTGGGTATTGGCTACCAAGATTTTTATAACCACGGGGTGATGATTCCCGTCCGCCGCTTGGAGACCGACTATTTGGCTCCCCTGCAATACGGCGAAACATACGAAATTAAGGCCCGGCTTTTTTACACCGAGGCCGCCCGCCTCAATTACGATTTTACCGTGCTTGACAAGAACCAAAAGGTAATGGCCCGCGGTTGCACCGTACAATTAATGGTGGATAAAGATTTTAATTTGCTTTTTGAGTGGCCCGCCTTTACGCGAACCTTTTTAGCCCGCTGGAAAGAAAATAAATGAAACTGCTTATCGTCATCCCGCACTACAACCACTTAACCACCTTAAAAAGTGTGGTACAGCGGTGCTTGGACCAAAATCCAAATGTGGCGGTGTTTGACGATGGAAGTGATGTTTCGCCCGCAGAAATTTTAAAGGGGCTCCCGGTTACCTTGGTCCGTTTTGAAAAAAACCGGGGCAAGGGCGCTATCTTGCAGGAAAGTGCCAAATGGGCGGCGGCGCACGGGTTTAGCCATATCGTCAGCATAGATGCGGACGGACAGTTAGATCCGGCGGAATACCCGTTGATTGCCAAGGCAGCCGAAGAGCACCCGCACGCGCTGATTATCGGGGTGCGGCAGTTTGGCCCGGACGCTCCCAAATCCTCGCAGTTTGGCCGCAAATTCGGCGGTTTTTGGGCTCATTTGCAAACGGGCAAAACGGTAAACGATATCCAAAGCGGGTACCGTTGCTATCCCGTAGAAATTTTAAACCATATCAAATGTTTTTCCAAACGCTACGCCTTTGAGGTGGAAATTGCCGTGCGCGCGCTGTGGGCTGGATTTCCGCTGGTGGAGGTGCCTGTGTCGGTATCATATTCCAAAACGCGTGTGTCGCATTTTAGCAAACTGAAAGACAACCTGCGCCTAACGGTACTCAATACGCATTTGACCGTCCGCTCTATGCTCCCTATTCCGCACCGCCAGTATTTTGTGGATAACGCAGGGCAGGTGGAAAAGCGCGGGTATTGGGAAGCCTTGGTTTTAAATTTAAAAACCCCGGGAAATATTACCAAAAATGCCCTATCCGCCGCGTGGGGTATTTTTTGCGGGGCGGTTGCCTTGCCGGGGATTCGCCAACTAATGCTTTTTGGCGGGGCCGGGTGGTGGAATTTAAACCGTATTTTGACGATTTCGTTTGAAAAGTTTTGTATTGGCCCCCTTGTGCCTGCGCTTTGCATAGAGGTTGGCTTTTTCCTGCGTTATGGGCGGTTTTTAACGGAATTTAACTTAACCACCTTGGGCCGCCAATTTTGGCAGCGTGTGTGGGAGTGGGTGCTGGGGTCGTGTATTGTGGCGCCTATACTGGCGCTGTGCGCTTTTTTAGTGGTGTGGAGCATTGGGTATTTGGTAAACAGGGGGCTGTGTGCAAGGGAAAAATGAAACCGGGCGCAGTTTGGCCTCTAAATTAAAGCACCAATTTATGTACGCGCTTATTTTTGTGGGCGGGAGAACTTTGGCGTATGCGTTTTTGTATATTGTGGTGCTGGTGTATTCGCTTATGCCGTCGGTGTCCGCGCGTTCGCGGGCGTATATAGCGCGGCGCTTTTCCCCCCGCTCCAAGTGGCAATTTTTTAAGCATACCTACCGTTTAAATTTAACCTTTGGACGCACGCTTATTGATAGGGCCGCCTTGGGAATTTTAGGGCAAACAGGCGTGTCCTCCACTGAGGAAGAGCGTAATCTGTGCCGCCAGTTATTAGCCGAGGGAAAGGGCCTTATTTTGCTGACCGCGCACGCCGGGTGCTGGCAAATGGCCGTCAATTTGGCTACTTTTATTAACGCCCCCTTAAACGTGGTGTATTACCGCAACCCCAAGGATAACGACAAAACCGTCGCTCAGCACGGGCACCGTTTTGCAAGTTTGAACCAGATTAATCCGGCGGGGCCGCTTGGCGGAGTGCCGGAAATGATGGTTGCCTTGCAAAAGGGCGAAGTATTATGCGCAATGGCGGACCGCGTGTTTGGGGCGGAAAAGAACGCGGTGAGCGTGAACTTTTTAGGCGGAAAAATACAAGTGCCATACAGTTTTTACCGCTTGGCGGCGGCCACGGGGGCCCCGGTGGTGGTGCAGTTCTTCCCGTGGGAAAAGCGCGGACGGTTTGCCACGCAGACCGTAAAAGTGCTGCGAATCCCCGAATTGGGGCCTAAAAAGGAAAATTACGTTCCGTATGCGCAACAATTCGTGGACGAGTTGGAAAAATTTTGTATAAAATATCCATATCAGTTTTTCAATTATTTTAATTTGTGGAGCAACTATGCAGAAAACGATTGATGAAATTAAAGAGATGATTGCCACGGGCATTGATTTGGGCGGAGCGGATTTGTCCAAATTTGGCGCAAGCGACCCGATTTTTGGCGAGCAAGGCCTGGGGCTGGACAGTTTGGACGCCGTGGAACTGATTATGCTCTTGCAAAAGAAATACGGCATTACGATTGAAAATATGCAGCAAGGCCGCGCCATTTTTAAAGATTTGGGCACCTTGGCTGAATATGTGGAAAAGAACCGGAAAAAATAATGACTTATAAGGGTGTTGCGGTAGCCGGAACCGGGTGCGTTTGCGCCTGCGGAAAAACGGCGGACGAAGTATTTGAACAGGCTCTTTTGGGGCGTGCGCGTTTTGCGTTGCCAACGGACCGTGTAAAGAGTGCTTATGCGTCTTCGTACCCCGTTTTTATGGTGCCGGATGATGTATTAGCGGATAAGCCGCAAGACCAAAGCATTAGTTTATTCTTCTTTTTAAGGGCCGCGCGCGAGGCCTTTTTGCAGGCGGGCTTGACACCCGACGACCTGCGCCCGTACCGTGTGGGCGTGATTATCGGCACGTCGGTGGATGCGTCCTTCCATTGTTTTAATGTATATGAACATTGGCGCGCCGGAAAGGTGGACGCACAGGACCCCGCCCGATTGGCACATTACTTCGCTTCCTCTACTGCGCAAACCGTCAGTCGCTATTTTGGCTTTACCGGGCCCTTTCAAACGGTGGTAACCGCCTGCGCAAGCGGAACCGACGCTGTGGGCCTTGGAAAAAGTTGGCTGGAAAGCGGCCTGTGCGATGCCGTACTTTGCGGCGGAACGGACGAGATAAATTTAATTCCCTATGACGGTTTTATCCGCTTATTGGTGGCTTCCAAGGATAAGTGCAAACCCTTTGATAAGAACCGTAACGGCATTAACATTGGCGAAGGGGCGGCGGCTTTGCTGCTTGTCAGCCCGCAACTAAAAGAACAATTTTCCCTTACGCCAAAAGGTTTTATATTAGGCTACGGCAATGCGTGCGACGCGTTCCACCCCACCGCGCCGGACCCCGAAGGAAAAGGCCTTAAAAAGGCGATAAACTTTGCTTTAAAGGAAGCGGAACTCTCCGCCGCCGATTTGGCCTTTGTAAACGCGCACGGTACGGCAAGCCAAGCCAATGACTCCGCCGAAGCCGCCGCCTTCCGCGCGGTATTGCCGGGCGTGCCCGTGTGGGGTTCAAAAGGCGTTACAGGCCACACCTTGGGCGCCGCGGGAGCGTTGGAAGCCGTACTCACTTTAACAGCCTTAAACCGCCGATTGCTTCCCCCTACGGCGGGCTTTACAACGCCGGATGAAGCCTTGCAAGTTATTCCCACCGTTTCCAAAGAACCCCTTTCCAAAAAAGCGGCTATCAGCGATTCCTTGGCCTTTGGCGGGTGCAACGCGGCCCTTGTCTTGGGCGCGGAGGATTACAATGGGTAAAATTTTTATTAACGGTTTTTCTTATTTACTGGGCGACGCCGCGGCGGAAGATTTTGCGCCCTTTGCCCAGCCGCGCCAACTGCGCCGTATGGAAGCCATTGCCAAAAATGCGCTGTTGTGTTCGTTCCGCGCATTTGAACAGGCGGGAATAGATCCGGCTAGTCCCAAGGAAACCGGGCTTAGTGTGGCTGTCGGGGCGGGTTCTCTGGAAAGCACCTGCAAATTTATGGACACCATTATTGCAGACGGTGATGAACTTTCTTCCCCCACCGCCTTTGCGGGCTCCGTGCATAATTCTACGGCGCATACCTTGTCCGTTTTCCTGCATTTATCGGGCCCCAGCGTTACCACGGGTCAGTTTGATTTTTCCTTTGCGGGAGCCTTACTGACGGCCCGGCAAATTATGGAGCGCGGACTGTGCCAGGACGTGTTGGTGGCGGTGGCAGAGGACATTAACCCCGTAGCCGCCGAAATTGCGCCTAAATATCCCGCGCTTTTTGCGCCTGTGGTGCGCCAGGGCGCTTTTACACGCGCCGCGGCTGCGTTTGCGGTGTCTTTAAAACCAACGGCGCATACTTTGTTTACTGTTACCAAATTTGAATTTACCCGCACGGATAATAAAATAGCCCCCGCGCAAACTGCGTATTCGTCCGCCGCGTATAATGCGGTGGAAACGGCGCGCCTGTTATCCCAGGGAAAAGCGTTTTGTTTGCGGGATAACTTTGCCGGGGCGGAAATGATAGTGGAGGCGGAGCCTTATGTTACTGTTAAATGACGTAAAACGCATACTGACGGATATGTTTCGCACGGAGTTGGCCCGCAAAAAGGCGGATGCCTTGGCCGTGTTTGACGAAAATAGCCAAGCGGATTTTTTTGAACGGGTGCCGCAGGATATTTTAAAAACCGTGTCCGATAAGGCCGCTATCTTTTTCGGCTACGAACCACGCGTGTTTTCATCCTTGGATTTGATGACGGACTACGCCTACGCCGCTTTTTTACACGGGCGGAAACTTACCTTTTTGACCTCGGGCAGTACGGGTACGCCCAAACGCTGTATTCACACGCTTGCAATGATTGAAGAAGAAGCCTACGGCGTGGCGCCAGACTTTAAAGGCGTTAAGCGCGTGGTGTCGCTGGTGCCGTCTAACCATATGTACGGATTTACCTTTACCGTTACGCTCCCGCACGCCTTAAATGTTCCCGCGCTGGTGTTGCCCGCATTGCCTACCCAACCGTGGAGCGACATTTTGCAAGAGGGCGATTTGATAGCCGGGTTCCCCCTGTTTTGGAACTATTGGGTCCGCTTGGAAAATCCGTTCCCTAAGGGCGTACACGCAATGTCCTCCACCGCGCCTTGCAAAAAGGAAATTATAGACGCCTTGTATAGCCTGGGGGCTTCGCAATTTACCGAAATTTACGGCGCAAGCGAAACGGGCGCTATCGCCCGCCGCCACCACAGCACGGATGCCTTTGAATTATTTCCGTTTTGGGACCTGTCTTTGACGGATGACCAACCGCAGATTAAACGCAAAAGCCAAAATAGTTGGCTTACCTTGCCTGATGAAGTGGAAACTACACAGGGTCGCTTTTTAATTCCCATAAAACGTAGCGACGCGTGCGTGCAGGTGGCCGGGATAAATGTTTTTCCCAAGCGGGTGGAAGAGGTCCTTGCCGCGCATCCGGCGGTAAAGGCTTGCCGCGTGCGTTTAATGCGCCCCGAAGAAGGCGAGCGGTTAAAGGCGTTTATCGTGCTGAACGAAGGCTATACCCAAGAGCATTTGGGTATCATCCGCACCTATCTGGCCCAGCGCCTGACCGTACACGAATTGCCGCGCACCTTCACCTTCGGGAGCGAACTCCCTGTTTCCGCAATGGGCAAGGCCGCTGATTGGTAAAGAAAAAACAAACGGCTTTGGCCTAGTGCTTTTTATTTTAGAAACTGCAAAACCCCGCCCAAAAGGCGGGGTTTTTGCTTGCTAGGGGGGCTGACACGGCGGAAAATTTGTGTTACAATAATAATTGTAAGCCACTACCGACGGAGATAGGCCCAAGGACCCATATATAAAATGGGACCTTTGGCCCTTGTTATCCGTCGGGTTTTGTGATAGTATAAAGATATAAGTAGAAGTGTACTTCTTGGGAGACAAGTATATGAATAAATTAATCTCGTTAGTTTTAAGTTTTACGCTCATCTTCGGGAGTTTTACACCTTCCTTTGCCCAGTTGTATAAAGTACCCAAAAACGGTGGCAAAGCGGTAAAATCTGCCGAAAAGGCAGCCGAAGCCGCTGGAAAACAAGTCGGCAAAGCGGCTGCCGCCCGCGCCGGAGCCAGTGCCCGGGTAAAGGTAAAGGGTGTTGTCCCTGGGGGCCTTATTACTACCCCAAATGTTACACCGTCCTATGGGCAAGGTTCCGTTACTCCCAGCGGAATTGTCGCTCCTACGGTTGGTGTAAACCCGCAGTTGTCTGCCACGTTGAACAGAAGTATTGATGCTGCACAAGCCGCGGCTGCGGTCGTTCCCTCTAAAACCTTAAAAGAAGTCAACACCCTTTTGGACGGAAAGGAATTTTCCTCCAAGGATGCGGGCGACGTATTTAAACAAATTTTTAATGTACAGCGCACCGCTTCCGCCCACGAGCAACTGCTGTTAAACGCTTATACGCGCGTAACGGTGGAAAAGGGCTTTGCCACTACGCAAAAACAGGCCTCTCTTGCCAAAGAAACGTATGTGCGCGTTCTGCGCGACTACCACTCTTCTTCTGCTTTAAACAGAGACGTAACAATGGCGGATATCGGCCGTCTGCCCGCTAATTCCGATGGGCTTAAAGACTTGTCCGCTTGGGGCCAGGCAATGGCTGCCGCCGCGGATTTGGGCTTTTACGGTTCTGCCAAGGATGCTTCCCTTTTATTAGATACTTATAACAAAACCCCCCAAGCCTTAAAAACGTTCAGCGAGGTGGTCATCGGCCGTTCGCTCCTTACGTTGCAGGCGTATGAGGGGCTTGAAAAATTGGCCCAACTTTCCGCGATTAACGGTAAATTGTATGGCGATTTTTGGGCTGGTGTCAGCCAATATGTTACGGCTAACAATCTGCCCGTAACGCTCCCCCAGGTAACCGCCGCGCAAATGAACTCCGCCAAATTGGCCCCCAATGCGGGCACGGCGCTTACTTATTGGAGTAAATTAAACGCCCGCCACTTGGACGCTTCTGCCAAAGGCACGGCCGATTGGGTAGCCTTAAACGGTAAAAAAGGTCAAGTAGTGGCCGATCCCGTAACCGAAACCTCCGGTAAATTTGCGGGCTCCGCAACGCCGAAAGTAGATGTAAAACTGGGCGATATTACCTTGCCGGACGGGTTGCACGTGGCTTATACGCCTGCTGCTACGGAAGGCGAAGCCACCGTGGCCGAAACGCCTGCCGCTTCCTCCAATGCTGGCACGGTATATAGCAGCGTCGTTCCGGTCAGCCCCAAATGGCTGAGCAAAGTAACGAGCCGCGTGCGCGGCTGGTTCACCCACGATGCCGAAAGCGCCGCCAATAATACGGCTTTAAACATTTTATCCAAAGAATACCCCTTGGCCACGCAGTTGCGCACTATTTTGGAAAGCGCCGCCGCGCAAAAGTACAAAGAAGAGGCGTTAGTGTCCTTGTATAACCAAGGTAAATTTAACGAAGCCATCAGCAAAATGCCGGTGGAAACCCAACGCTGGATTGAATCTAAAAAAGAAAATCCCGAAGAATTGGGTAAGGCGTTGTATCACTTGTATGCTTCCCAATCGTTAAATACGGCAATTGCCGCGGTGTCCGATGCTATGGCACAATCTTCCTTTGAAAAGGAATTGGAAACGATTATTTCCGATCCGAATTGGGAAAAGAAAGTCCAAAGTGCGTGGGATAATGTAAAAGTTTTGCCCTTGGAAACGGAAAGTTTTGCGGGTATCGTACCGTCTATGCCCGATATCAACGAAAAGTTAATCGTTTCCTCTTGCCGCCCGACGGGCTTTGCGTCCAAGAACAGAATTACGGGTAAAGAAACCAAAAAAGGCGTCTTCTATTCCAACAATATTCCGTTCTATTACCGCTCCGCCTCCGGCAAACTCAGCAGCGCCCCGGTGGGCATTTTGTCCCAGCCGCACGCTTCTTGGTACAGCCGCTTTTTGTCCAAATTTGGTTTGTCTGAAAAACCGGGCTTGGTTATCCCCAAAGGCTTTGTACTTGCCTTGGATGAATCCGGCCAGTGGAAATATGTAATGCCGTCCGGCAATTTGGCCGCGGTCCGTGCGAACAAACGCTCCGCCAAACTTTTGGAAGAAATCCAGGTCAATGGTTCTGTACAGGTCCCGCTTGATACGCCGTATAACTCTACTGATATGTTGGCTATGGCCAATATGTTGGAAAAGAACCCAGGCCTCAACTTGGAACTTAAACTCAACGAGCCGCACTCTTTAAGACAGTTCCTGACCTTGCACGCTTACTTTGTGGGCAATGACGCCGGTGCTTCTTTGACGGGGCCGTTTAAATCCGCCTTGAAATCTCTGCCGGGTTATTCGGGCTTGATGTCCAACTTGGTCAGTGGTATCGGGTATTTTACCCCGTTAGTGGCAGCCAAATTGATGCCGCTTATGACGAAAATCGGCCATAAAAACACGATTCAGTTGATTTATGGTGGCGCCGCTGCGGCTTTGACCTTCGCCTTAGTGGGCCTTGGGATGTATGGTACGATAGATGTAAAGACCTTGTCCTTGCTCTCGCTGTCTTTGCCGACGGTAGCCCTTGTGTTGGGCGCGAGTATGGCCAATACGTCTATTCAGACCTTGCTTAACTACTATAAGAACCCGGTTGCCCGCACGGCGGCGCACTTGGACTTCTCTGAAAATAAACAATGGTCCCGCTTGGCCTTAACGGCGGCTACGGGTGCGTTGGCCTCTATCGGATTAAACTTTACGATTGTTGTGCCGGTAGGCCTTGCGCTGTTGGCCGCGTCCGAAATGCTCTTCCTCAATACGCCTATTTACAAAATGGGTAAAGGCGTAAAGGCGTCCGGCAAAGTTGCGGAAAAAGCCGCTGCCAAAGTGCCGGAAGTTTCCAAAGAACAACTGGCTAAGGAAGAAGCCGAAGATAAGGCCTTATATAAACAGAATTTTAGAAATACGCGCGACGTGAAAGACATTGCCAGCCGTGTGAAATTGGTGTATGCCAGTTATGCGGCCAGTTTGATGATGCTTTCCCAGGATGCTAACGCTGTGCTTGGTAACGATGTTGGGCAATGGTTGGTGGCCGGCTTTATGTTTGCCACGGCTATGACCCGTAAGTTTGCCTCTAAACAGGTTTCCAGCAAGAAAATGACGGACGACCAATTGACGGGCGCTTCGCTTCCGTTGTTGGCCGCCACGGCGGCTGGGATTGCCCTTATGCCGTATTCAGGCCCGTTGGCGTTAATTACGGCCGGTTTCGGTATTATGCACTATATGGCTACGGCTGTGCCCGGTCAGTTGGATTCCGTCCGCTTGCAGAATATGGTTTCTGCGGCAATGCAGAAGGAAAAGGTTGCCGTTCAGGAAAATACCTCTTTGACCGAAGCCGAAAAAGAGGCTCAGTTGAAACGCATTGAACGCCGCGAAAAAACTTGGGGCAGTTTGGCGGGTAAAGATTATTCCGTCTTTAACTCCCACGGTTTGATTGGTATTTTGACCGCGTCCGCTATCGCTTTCGGCTTTGCCGATATGGGGCCGCAGTGGGCGATGGACTTGGTGAATCAGGTTTCCGCCTTGACGGGCAATGCGGGCGAAGGGTTTACCTTGGGGATGAACCGCATTATCTTGGGTTACTCCGCAGTAGTGGCGAGCATTTTGGCCGCGCGCAACTGGGGATTGACCAAGGACTTCTTGGGCCTGTTCCGCAAGACCAAGATTACGACCGAAACGATTGAAGCGGGCAAGGTTAATGCGGGTTCCTTCGGTATCAGCAAAAAGAACTCGTACAGACGCCTGTCCGAAGTGAACGGTACGCTTTCCAAACTGGAAAAACAAATGGTGGACTACGGTGTGAGTTCCGAGCATAAAATGACGGATATGCTCAAACAAATGACCCAGTCTTACAACCGCTTGGTGGCCATCGGCGAAGTGGAAGGCAATTCCACGGTGATGCCGGCGTTGCAGAAGTTGCAGAACATTGTAAAGTCTTACGGGGTGATGTTGGAAAAGAACCACCTGTCCGTAATGCTTAACCGTGAATATAAGCAACTTTCCGATTCCTTGACGGGAATTGATACAACTGCCAAAGATACCAAATTGGCCTATGTGCCGGAAGGTATGTACAACGGACCGGTAATGTCCGAAGCCGCTAAACCGTGGTACGCCAGATTGATGCCCAAAAAGAAAGTCAAATCTATGGACAAGGGCAGATTTGAAGATGTGTTCGTGCTGATTAACGAACTGGACCAGTTGGCCGCCGATATCAAACACGGCACTACCAGTGCGGGTACGTACAGATTGTTCATCCAGTACCAGAACGAAGCCAAACGCGCCTTGCAGGAATACGCCGAACTCAACCCGGCCGATTCCCCCCGCGTATTGGAACAAACTCAGCGCTTGAATCGCATTTGCAGTGCGCTCAAAACGCTGGATAAGAACCACAACATGTTGCAGGAAAACGCCGGACCGACCTCCGCGGCTGATATTTTACAGTTGCGCGATGTGTTGAAAGGCTATCCGGATATGCCGGTTGCGGAGCATTAAACAAGTTGTTTTTGACCTTACCCCGGGCCTTAAAAAGCCCGGGGTTTTTTGTGCGTAAAAATGGAGTCAAAAACGCATTAAAAAAGGCATCAAAAATAACCTTAAAAAATGCGCGAAAAAATCTTTTTTACCGACGGTGAAAACACTTGATTTTATACTCCCTATATATGTTATAATTGATATGTAAGCAAATGATTTGCTTAAACTTCTGCATTACTGCTCGTCCACTTTCTAATCGAGGGAGCGCCCCGGCGGGAAGCCAGCGCCGGAGAGTGTTGACGCGCGGCTTTTGCACGTTAAATTATAAATAGGAGACAAGAATGTTCGCAAAATTAGTAGGTTGGCTTAAACCTTTGCCGGACGGAACACCTATTTCCGACGAGGCACAGATTAAGCGTTTGTACCGTAACTGGCGTATTAAGATGTTCTTCGGCATGTACTTTGGTTATGCCTTGTTTTATTTCACCCGCAAAAATTTGGATTATGTAAAACCTGCGCTGAGCCAAAACTTTGGCTTGGACGTAATTCAGTTGGGGTATATCGGCACGACGATTTATCTTACCTATGGTATTGGTAAATTTTTAAGTGGCGTGCTGGCGGACCGCTGCAACATCCGCGGCGTAATGGCCTTGGGGTTGTTTGTATCTTCGCTTATTAACTTGGCGTTCCCCTTCTTGCCGCAATTCCAAACCTTCTTGGGCAATATGGGCATTACCTTGCCGCTCGTAGCCTTGGCTGCGTTTGCCTGGGGCTTGAACGGTGTGGCGCAGTCTATGGGGTTTCCTCCGGTAGCCAAAGGCTTGGTGTACTGGTTCTCCCCCTCTGAAAGAGCGACCAAATGGACGCTGTGGTCTTCTTCCCACACGTTCGGCGCGTTCTTTGTGGGCGTGTTGATTTCTTACCTGCTCAAATTGGATATGTGGAAAATGGCCTTCATCGTACCTGCTTTTATGGGTATTTGTTACAGCATTTTCTTAATGTTCTTCTTGACCGATAAACCCACCACTGTGGGCTTGCCTCCTATTGAAGTTTACAGAAACGACGTGATGCCCGTGAAGGAAAAGAGCACTCTTTCCCACTGGGAAATCCTCAAAAAACACGTTCTTAAAAACCCGTTCCTCTGGGCCTTGGCCATTTCGTACATCTTTATTTACTATGTACGCTTTGCCACGTTGGACTGGGGTACGATGTTCTTAACGCAAGAACGCGGTTTTACGCCCGACGGCGCCGTGTCCGCTATGAAGTGGATGCCTTTCTTGGGTATGCCGGGCGGCATTGTGGCTGGTTACTTGGCTGATAAATTCTTCCAGGGCCGCTGCACCCAAATGAACATTATTTACTTGGTCATCTTGGCTGCCAGTTGCTGGGGCTTTTATTGCGTGGCCGGTACGGACCAGTTCTTCTGGACGTCCTTGCTTGCTTCGTTCATCGGCTTCTTTGTGGACGGCCCGCAGAACCTCGCGGGTGGTGTACAGGCGTCCCGCGTAACCGTACAGGAATCCGTTTCCGCCGCATGCGGCTTTACGGGTATGTTCGGTTACTTCGGTGCTATGCTGTCCAGCACTGGGGCTGCGTACATCAGCAAGAGTTTCGGCTGGAAAGGCGTGTACTTCTCCTGCATTATTGCGTGTATCATCGCAATGGGCTTTATTGCCACCACTTGGAAGAAGGAAGCCTCCTCTATTGCTGCTGAAAATAATAAATAACATTTACTGTTATTCTTAGTTAAAAACCCCTGGGACTAATCCTAGGGGTTTTTTGCGTATAGCGGTTCTTCCTGTAAATTATCTAAAAGGGTTTCTTGGCTACTAAAAAAGGCCACGCCTAAAACAAGCCTCCATTATAAAGAATGTGCCTTTCTTTGCGCAAAAACGCCCATTAGCACGGCATTTAGGTGCTATCCACCCATGCTGCGGCCGTTTAGTGCGTTTAATTTTCCTAACGAGATTTACTATCCAGGCGGTTTTTAGGCAAAAAATACGCCGCCCGGGAGTGGGCGGCGTATCAATCAACCAATATAATTAATTAGATGTTCATAACGTAGAGCATATTGGTTGTACCGGCTTTACCAAACGGAATACCGGCGGTTATTACTACATTGTCGCCTTCTTTGGCTAAACCTTGGGCGAGGACGGCTTTTTTGGCTTCGCGCGTCATATCGTCAAAGTTCTTCAAATTGTCAATGACAATCGGCGTTACGCCCCATACCACAGCCAACTGGCGGGCGGTGGTTACGTTCGGCGTAAGGGCCAAAATCGGCAAGCCGCCGGCGCGTTGTTGGGAAGCACGCAAGGTGGTGGAACCGGAATCGGTAAATGTTACAATTACGTTGGCCGTATCCAAGTTGGTGGCCACAATGCCGGCACCCGTGGTGATGGCGCCTTCTTTGGTGGAATCATTTTTGCGTTCCAACAAGGAAAGGCCTTTGCGGTAACGGTGGTCTTTTTCTACGGTTTCAATAATGCGGCGCATCGTGGTAACGGCTTCCACAGGGTGTTCGCCTTGGGCGGTTTCGGCGGAGAGCATTACTGCGTCCACACCGTCGTAAACGGCGGTAGCCACGTCGGAGGCTTCGGCGCGGGTGGGCATAATATTGTGAATCATAGATTCCAACATCTGCGTAGCAATGATGACCGGTTTGCCCGCTTTGCGGCAGCCGGAAACAATTTTCTTCTGCAAGACTGGGACGAGTTCGGGGCTGGTTTCAACACCCAGGTCGCCGCGGGCAACCATTACAACGTCGGTCAAGTCAATAATTTCGCGCAAGTGTTCAATGGCGGAGGGCTTTTCAATTTTGGAAATGATGTGCGCTTTGGATTTCATCAAACTGCGCAATTCAATCAAGTCTTCCGGTTCCTGAACGAAGGACAAACCGATGAAATCGGCGCCCAACATTTCGGCGATTTTCAAATCTTCTTTATCTTTGGCGGTCAGCGCGGAAAGCGGCAATTTTACGCCGGGTACGTTTACGCCTTTTTTGTTGGAAAGTTCGCCGCCCGCAATAACGGTGCAGTCGGCGGTATCAGCGGTGTGGGCATCCACACGCAAGCGGACTACGCCGTCGTTAAGCAAAAGTTCCAGGCCGTCTTTCATAGCGGCAAAAATTTCTTTGTGGGGCAGGCAAACGCGGGTCTGATCCCCGGGTTCCGGGTTCATATCCAAGCGGAATTTGTCGCCTTCCTTCAAGTGGATGCGGTAATCTTTAAACGTGCCAACGCGGAGTTTCGGGCCTTGCAAGTCAAACAAGATACCCAAGGTGCAGTTGTATTTCTTTTCCATCTTGCGGATGTTGGTTACTCTTTCCTGGTATTCAGGCAACGAACCGTGGCTGCAATTGCAGCGGAACACGGAAACGCCGGCTTTTACCAAGGCTTCAATGGATTTTTCATCGCTGGTGTCGGGACCGATGGTCGCGACGATTTTGCAAAAGTCAGTATTTTTCGGCATAATCTTAATTTTATTTCCTCTATCTAACTATATGAGAGGGGCAAATCCCCTTCTGTTATTATTTTATTATTTTTGGAGCGTGTTGTCATAGGTTTATTGTACTAGAAAATTGAAAACGCCCTTTAAATTCGCTAAAATATACCGTATGGATACGTCTTTGCAGCCTAAAAAAGATTATTTTCCCCCGATGCACACCGCCGAACATATCTTGAACCAGACGATGGTCCGCCTGTTCGGCTGCGAGCGGAGTTTAACCAACCATATTGAAAAGAATAAATCCAAGTGCGATTATTTCTTGCCGTCGGCTCCGACGGAGGAACAGTTGCGCGAGGTGGAAGATATGGTAAACGACGTGATTGCCGGGCAACTGCCCGTAACCGCCGAGGAACTCCCCCGCGAGGTGGCGGAAAAAAGTGTGGATTTATCCCGCTTGCCGCCCGAAGCCGGGAACACCGTGCGCTTGGTGCGCGTGGGTGGGTATGACGTGTGCCCCTGCATTGGCAAGCACGTTACAAATACCCGCGAAATCGGGCATTTTAAAATAATCAGTTGGTCTTATCAAGACGGCAAATTGCGTATCCGCTACAAACTAGAAGATTAATCCCCAGGAGAATTATGAAACTTTTGCAAAAAGCATTACTGCTGGTTGCCTTGGTGTCCTTTTGCGGCGTTTTGCACGCGCAGGACGGCAAACGGGGCTGGCAGATTGAACTAAAAAAAATCGCCCTTGACGTAACTTCCACCGAAGTAAAACACGCCCAGGAATATAAGGACTTTTCCGACGCACGCTTGAACGGCGACTCCCAAACCGCCGTGCGCGGCAACTTGGACGCTATTTCCGATTACCACGCCGAACATTACTTGTGGACCAACGAACTGTTAATGGACTACGGCCGCACGAAAATCCGCCCCGTGGAAGGCGAAACCTTAACCAACGAAAACGCCGACAAAATTTTGTTCACCACGGGTTACACCCAACGCTTGTGGAAGGTGGAAAACTTTTTGGGCGGTTTTGAAGCGGGCCCGTTTGCTAACTTGGGCTACGAAACCGAATTTACCAAGCCCGACAATGCCCCCCGCACCCGCATTTTGCGCGGTACGGCCGGCGTAAAAATGTTTGAAGGCAAATACTTAAAGAGTTTGTTTGCCGCGGTGGTGGGCGAGCGCGATTTTACTTACAGTCCCAATTCCACCAAATTGGCTTGGGAAGCAGGGTTTAAAATTGAGCAGCCGGTGCGTGAGGGCGTAACTGCCAAATACTCCGCTCTGTTTCGCGATTATTTAAGCGAATCCGAAACGCGCCAGACCGACTTAGATTATGAATTTACCGCGGATGCGCGTTTGGAAGTGGAACTCTACAAAAACTTATATTTGGCTCCGTTTATCAGTTATTACACGGCGCAGGCCAAATATTTTGGCACCCGCGGCGAAAATATTTATGTGGGCGTGTCGTTATCGTTTAGCCACATTTTTAAAGAAGCCAAATAAGCGGTAAATTGACCCATAAAAAACCCCGGTCATCAGCCGGGGCTTTTTTTACATATCTCTTGTTGTTAGCGGAGGAAGCCGCCGCTGTCAAATTGGTTGGTCCAACTGGTATGCGGGCGGGTGGTACCTGCATTGATTTTTTCCACGATTTGGCTCAGCGATTCCGGGCCGTATTCCCCGTGGATATAGACATCCAAAATGTCCGACGCCGGGATATCTTCGTACGAATAATAAATGGTCTTGGTGGAGTTCAACTTGGGATCTTTGCCAAGTTCCATTGTCGGTTTGCGTTTGACAACAAACACCACACCAATTCCATCTTTTTTATATCCGCTTTGAAAGATATAGTGGCTGGCTTCGTTGTACGAAGAGGACAAACTAACCGCCGCCCCCCTTTCATCGGTTCCCGTATTCCAAGTGGAATCCTTGGGCGAAAAGCCTTTCTTTAAAATAGCCGTTAATTCTTCCGGCGTGATAATCATCCCACGGTAAAGTACTTTGTCGGATTCTTTGTCCGGTTGATAAATTCGTTCCGGTCTGCTTCTGTATGGGTCAATACGGCGCATATAAAAACCCTCAATATAGTTTTGCGGCAAATGATAGGAAGCCAATAATTCCGCACGGTATTTTTGCACCTCATCAATCCACACCTGCTGCGGGGTAATACCGGCGGCGCGCTGTTGGGCTGATTTCACTTGGAGTTCTTTTGCCTTTTGGTTTACTGCCACTTTTAATTGGGTAACTGGCAATTGGATTACCTTAGCCTTAAATTGCGGATTATTATAAGGTATTTTTACTTTAATGCCCGGTACTGCGCCTTTGGGAAGGGTACCCACGGGCAATTTGAAGACCTTCATTTTAGTAGGCTTTACAGGAAACCTCTGCGCCTGAACATAAGGCGCGGTAGCCGCACAAAGAAGCGTAGCGAGAAGTATATTTATGTATTTCATTTTGTTTTATCCTTTTGTTTTGAGTACATTTTCTAAAAAAACAAAACCCCGAACTTTTTTTAATAGTCCGGGGGGTGAAAAAATAAAAACTACAATTACAATACTGATGGTTCCGGACTTAAACTATTTTTAATAATAATGGTAAATAGGTTTACCATACAAAATAGATTGAATAGACCAGAAGCGAAAACGGCCGTCTTCTTTTCAGAAGCGGAAATGGAAACAGAAATCATAGTCCAAAGGTTTTTGCTTTTCATAGATACAAATAGTGTATATTATTTTTGAAAAAAATGCAATACTTTTTTTATTTTTTTGCAAGTTTATTTTTGACGCGTGAAAATTTGCGTCTCTTCTCCGTCGGCAGACGGCACCAATTTGGCTGCCGTCAACTCTTTAATATTATACGTCAAACTAACCCCATAAGCGACTTTTTGCACAAAAAAAGAGGGCCCCCTTGCGGGAACCCTCTCTTGTAGCAAATAAGATTATTTGTTTACGGAAGCCATATGGGCGATCAAATCAAGCACTTTGTTGGAGTAG
Organism: Candidatus Avelusimicrobium stercoris; assembly: GCF_002437085.1. Lineage (NCBI taxonomy): Bacteria > Pseudomonadati > Elusimicrobiota > Elusimicrobia > Elusimicrobiales > Elusimicrobiaceae > Candidatus Avelusimicrobium > Candidatus Avelusimicrobium stercoris. Next base: position 85,537 of record NZ_DJOA01000027.1, read on the forward strand.
CCGATTTCGTTATCGTACCAAGATACGACTTTCACAAACGTGTCGGTCAAAGCGATACCGGCTTTGGCGTCAAAGATAGACGTAAGCGGGCAGCCCAAGAAGTCGGAAGACACGACGGATTCGTCGGTGTAACCCAAAATACCTTTGAGTTCGCCTTCGGAGGCTTCCTTCATCGCTTTGCAGATTTCTTCGTAGGAGGCCGGTTTAGCCAAGTTTACGGTAAGGTCAACCACGGACACGTCCAAGGTCGGCACGCGCATAGACATACCGGTCAATTTGCCGTTAAGTTCAGGAATTACTTTACCTACGGCTTTGGCAGCGCCGGTAGAAGACGGGATGATGTTGCCGGAAGCGGCACGACCGCCTCTCCAATCCTTCATAGAAGGACCGTCAACCGTTTTCTGGGTGGCGGTGGTGGAGTGTACGGTGGTCATCAAACCTTCTTTAATACCGAACTTGTCGTTCAAAACTTTGGCGATAGGAGCCAAGCAGTTCGTGGTGCAGGAAGCGTTGGAAACGAATTGGGTACCTTTTTTGTAGGTCTTTTCGTTTACGCCGACTACGAACATCGGGGTAGCATCTTTGGACGGAGCAGACATTACCACATATTTGGCGCCGGCTTTAATGTGGGCCTGCGCTTTTTCCTGGGTAAGGAACAAACCGGTGGATTCTACTACATATTCGGCACCCACTTTATCCCAAGCCAATTCTTCGGGGTTTTTGCAAGCGGTTACGCGAATTCTTTTGCCGTTGACGATGAGTTCGGATTTTTCAACGTCCGCTTCCACGGTACCGTTAAATTTGCCGTGCATCGTATCGTATTTGAGCATATAAGCCAAATAGTCAACCGGGCACAAGTCGTTGATGCCTACGATTTCAATATCTTTGCGTTCTTGCGCCGCGCGGAATACGAAGCGACCGATGCGGCCAAAACCGTTAATACCAACTTTAATCATACTGTTTACACCCTCCATAGATTTTTTACTTCTGTAAATATTTTACTATTTTTTGAGCCGTTCGTGTACCCCGTTAAATAGGGTTAGTCAAGCGGCACGTCAATTTTGGTATCTCTTCTCGTAGCGGGATTATATACCGATTGGCGTTTTTTAATTAATTTCTGTTCCTTCAAATCGTACACGTATGTCGTTTTAATGCTGTGGTCGGAACTGGTGCGCCCTTCAATAAGCGCCTGCCCGTCTTTGTCCCACAGGGCGCGGCGCGTGGTTAATTGCAAATAGCGGCTCTCGGGCTTATCTTCAATCGCCTTTTTAATTTTGCTGTATGAAAATTTGCTTTCAAACGTCAGGTTTTTAATGGCTTTTTTGTTTTCGTCCAGCAAGGAGCCCGCCGTCAGGTATTCGTCAATATCCATATCAAAAATGGGCTTATCGTCAAAATAAAAGGGAATTTTGGCAACGCCGTTGTTGTGATAGGCTTCCACCAATTTATAAAGATAATGTGCGTGCGTGGCGTAGGCAACATCTTGTGCGGGGTCTTCCGCGTGGTGTACACTGCCCGTATGGATGCCCACCAGTTCGCCCTTGTCATTTAACACGGCGCTTCCGCACAGGCCGGGACGTTTTTCAGCCGGCATAGAAATCGTCGTGCGGATAGAAATCGGCGTTACCCCCACAACCTGGCGTTCTGGGATGGCGGCAGCGGAGGAGTGCGTAAAGCCCTTGGAAAGCAGATTATCCTGCAAATAGGGCGCACCCTCACTAATAGAATAAGGGGCTAACAGTGGCTCAATATCCGCCGGAAATTTGACTAGCGCCATATCCAGCATACTCTTAGGCGAATAGGCCACCACTTCTACGGTTGCCTCGTGCGGCAAGCCGTTTTTATAGACAATGGCGGTAAAGGTTTTGTGCAGGGCGTCTTTTTCGCCGGACGACATAGCGATTGCGTGCGTGGCGATAACGCCATAAACTTCGTTCTTCCCGTTATAGGGAATAGAAACTACGGTGCCGGAAAAAATGTTCGTGCCGTTTAAACTGGCCGCGGCCTTGCCCGATTCCACCGCCTGAAAGATATAGGCGTCTTTCGGGATGACTTCGGTAGCCAGAATATTTTTAAGGCGCAGGTTTTCCTGCTCTAACTGTTGAAGTTTGGAGAGAGCCTGCTGTAATTGGGCCTTGCTGGAAACCCCAGAAACATTAGCCGGAACCGTCGGCGCAACGCGGGGCAAAGCCGGGGTGGACGGTACAACCGGGGCCGTAGGAAAAGCAACCGCCGAGGGAATTTTTACCTTAGTTGGCAAGGCGGCAGAAGGCAAGCGGCTGACGGCTTTTGCCGAGGCCTTAGACACTTGGGTTGCGGCGCGGGCCCCGCGGCTAACCGTTGGTACCTGTGCCTCCGCCGAAGCGGGCACCAACACAGACAGTAAAAACGCCAAAGTTAAAAAGGTATATTTTTTCATACTTATATTTTAACACTTGCGCCCGGCGCTAACAAGGGCCAAAGGGCCTATTTCGCCTTGGGTCCATAATACTTTTTTATGCCTTGTATTAGGCTCGCAAAGGAAAAATCCCGCATCAAATGCACCAGTAGCACCAGGCTGATTACAGGCCGCAAAAAGGAGCCCAAATTCATCACAAAATCAAAGTACGAATATAAGAAACAATGGCTAATCAGGTTCATCGGCACGAACAAAAGAGCAAGCAGGAAAACCGTTAAATTATCGGCTTTTTCTTGCGGGTCTTTTAAAAGGAACAGCGTGGGCAGAGCCAGTTGGATAAGGGTATAATCATACGATACAAACGGCAAAAACACTTCGCTAAGCGTTAGCAGCAGGGCGGCGCGCGCCAAACGGCGGTTTATAAACAGCGTATAGGCGCTGGTAACCGCAAAAAAGCCCAGGGCAAACACCGCATAATAGGGCATCGTGTGGCGGGAAAACCACAGCAAGGCTTCCCAACTTTCGGGCGAACCCTGGACTTGCGTCAGCAGAAATACGGGCACCCGGATTAGATTAAAAAACGAGTGGGAAAACTGCAACCCCAAAGGCATTAATTGGTGCCAAAGATTGAACCCGGCAAACCCGGAGGAGTCAAAACCAAATCCGCTTGCCCACCCTACCGCCAGCAGAACGCCGCTAAAAAGCACCGTCCCAGCCAGTTCCTTATAGCGTTTATCCGCCATAAAAAGCACAAGGAAGACGGCGGGATAAAGTTTCATATTGATTGCCAGGGCGAGCAGCAGGGCCGCCACCCAAAAGCGTTTGGCTTGGTAGCACAGCAGAAAAGCGGCGCAAACGGCAAATAAAAGGATTTCCGTATTGGCGCGGTCCAGCGCAAAGAGAAGCGGAAAGGAACACAGCGTAAAAATGGCGGCGGCGGACCATTTTTGTTTGAGAAACGAAAACGCCCAGGAGGCAAGGCAAAAATAGAGCGCGGATCCCCCCACTAGCATTGTATAGAGCGAGACTTTTTCCGGCAAGAATTTAAGCCCTTGTAATGCCCATACAAAGAACGGGAAATAATTGCCGTTCTGCTCGCCGAGGGCGATTTGCAAGGTGTCGTAAAAATCGTTAAAGCGGTAACGCGGGTCAAACAGAAAGGTAACATACGGGTAATACGCGCGGTGCAAAAGCAAATTTACCGTGCAAACCGCAAGGGCGAGAATCATCCCGGCCAGAAGTACCAGGCAAAAGCGTTTCACCCGTGTTTCCGGCGTAATTTCTTTTAGCCAAAACTCCCTAATATTAGTCCACATATTAAATGATGGTATTTTCTTCCATTTCTTTGCGGTCTAGGAAGGGATACATATCCTCCAAGGACGGGCTAATCATCGTGCCGTCAGGCAGTTTGCGCGTGGAAAGTTTCGGCGCAAAGGTATAATTTTCGGTGCAGACCACTTCGCACACCACGGGGCC